>MEHG01000264.1 GCA_001940705.1 Candidatus Thorarchaeota archaeon AB_25 | reverse complement strand
TTCGTGATGACTATAATCAGCTGGTTCATACTATTTCGTACACCCTTCGGTCTTCGTCTTCGAGCTGCAGGAGAGGATCCCAGTACTCTAGACTCTGCAGGTGCCAGTGTGGAGTGGACCCGTGTCATAGGTGTAATCATGAGTGGGATTCTAGCGGGTCTTGGTGGTGCATACATGTCAATAGGGTTTGGTTCCCACTTTGCAAAGGGTATGACGAATGGGAGAGGTTTCATTTCACTTGCAGCGTTGATATTCGGCAACTGGACACCAGTGGGAGTTCTGGTAGCAGGACTGTTCTTCGGTTTCCTAGATGGACTTAACTTCTTCATCCAGATATACTTCCCAGCACTTCTACCATTCGCCAATTTCATTGCGATGCTACCATTCGTGTTGGTCGTTGTAGCTCTTGGACTAATCAGAAAATCTGTTCCGCCAAAGGATATAGGAAACCCATACGTGAAAGAGAAGTCGGGATGACGTTCTCGAACCTTCTCCAGTATGGCTAAAGAGGGGTTTCTAGGCCCCTCTAATTGCCGCTAATTGGTACAAGTTGATCGGTCATAGTTAGCTAGAATCTCTGATATGACACGAAAGAATCTGCTGGAAACATCGCTTCCAGTCTCTCTGCAACATCCACATTACAATCAAGTCTGCCAAGACCAAGGAGAGTTGTAGCAGGAGTGAGCCCTCCAATAGTTTCAGACAGCTGAAGCGCTTGCAAGGTAATCTCAGGTACAACTGAATCGTCAAGACGTTCAATCTCAAGAGACCCTGAACTCGGCGTCAGTCTGAATGTTCCTTGATTCCAAGGACACATTTCATCATTCAATTTTAGAATAACTGACTCAGTTGCTTGAACAGGAATTTGAATCGCAGCACTGTAACTTTCTAGATCAACAACCCGCATCATCATACCACTCCAGTCGACTGTGTTCCATTCCTGCAGGTCATCCATGTAGTATCGAACAGGAATTTGAGGATCACAGTACCATTTGACCGTCGTGGCACTGGTTGCATAGTGACCCACTAGTTCTACAATAGAAGGGAAGACATCAAGAGAGGAGTAAGTTGCCGAAGAAACACCAAGATCAAGAACATCATCTTTCACTTTAGTAAAATTGAATTTGACAGTACCCACTG
Organism: Candidatus Thorarchaeota archaeon AB_25; assembly: GCA_001940705.1. Taxonomy (GTDB): domain Archaea; phylum Asgardarchaeota; class Thorarchaeia; order Thorarchaeales; family Thorarchaeaceae; genus SMTZ1-45. The sequence goes on along the minus strand of MEHG01000264.1, from coordinate 434 downwards.
GTTCATTGTCCTGCTCAAAGAGATGAAAGTGGTTTCCCTTTATCATACGTTCCAGGGTTGACATCGTGTGAAAGTTCCTTGAACCAAATCTACTCATGGATTGCTCCATCCCTAAAGCAGTCTTGGCCTCTGAGGCGTCTGTAAGTTCTCTATTTGTTATGCTCTCATCACCCTTCACAAGACGCAAGAGGATGCGAGGAAACTCATGCTTAACCCTGTGTTCAGCAAGCGAGTAACCGAACCTTTCGTAATAGGTTTTGTAGAAAGGAGCAAGTATTGACAGATAGATTCCTTTCTCACGCATGCTCTTGAAGGATTCCACAAAGAGATTTCGAATCAATCCCTTTCTCCTATGTTGTGGTAGTGTTGCGACTCCCCACACAGCTGAGAATGGAATTGTGTTCCCCCGGATGATGTTTGTCGTATCTTCAAAG
>MEHG01000263.1 GCA_001940705.1 Candidatus Thorarchaeota archaeon AB_25 | reverse complement strand
GAAGATAAGGTAGGCTGCCAGAGCAGCTGCTAGGCCGGATGCGGCAATACCCGAATAGAGAGTTAGGTCGGTAATAACCTGCATTGAAGTGCACCTTTTGATTCAGTAGGTACTTCATTGCCGTGCAATTTAAGGTACGACTCAAATGAGTTAGTTGAATGAAAAACAAAGAGAAACGAAGGGGGCCTTGCAGCCCGCCTTCGGAAACTAGATTGTGTACTAGATACACCTGTGGATAACTTCGGGTCCGACTTCTTCGAACTCTTTCTTGCTGTTCTGTTTTGTGCTCTTGGTAAATTCAACAAAATGATGTAGAACAATAGAGAGATAAAAAATCATTCTTCTAAAATTCGAATGAACTAGTTAGCAAAATCATCATCGTACAACTCTCAGAGGTAGTCACATAGTGTGACCCTTTCTTGTGGCTTTCCTTTATATTGAGAATACTATGGCATAACCTGGTGAAATATTGGATTTCACTAATATAACATGTAATCGTGGAAGAAGAAAGATGAATAAAGTATTTGAAGCAATAAAGAACAGACGATCTATCAGGTCATATAAACCAGATTCCATTCCGAAGGATATCATTAATTCAATCATCGAAGCTGGAAATCAGGCACCTTCGAGGGGAAGATTGGAAGAAGGAAGCATTCAATTCCAGCCATGGCGCTTTGTCGTTGTTGAGGACCCTGAGTTCAGATTGAAACTCGTTCAAACCACAGTTCCTTTCTGGAAAAAAATGATAGAAGGAATGAAAGAGAGTCAACCTGAGATGTATGAGGATACGATGACAAACTATGAAGCCTTGGATGAACCCAAAGATGTGATATACTATGCTGCACCTGTAATTATATTTGTCATAGGTCCAACAGATTACGCCGTGAGCTGTGCGCTAGCATGTGAGAACATCATGATTGCTGCTACATCTCTAGGTCTTGGCAGTTGCTATGTAGGATTTGGATCGATGGTCACAAGTAATACCAACGTGATGGAAGCTCTCGAGATAAAAGAGGGTGAACGAATTTATGGACCCATTGTACTTGGCTATCCAGAGAACGAATCTAGTACAGTGATTGGTATTCAACAGAAGAGAAAAGAACCCAAAATTAAATGGATCTAGAAGTAAATCATTTCACATCTACTAGGTTCTATTTTATTAGAGGAATTTGAAAAACAAGAGAGCGAAGAGGGAATGAATCCCTCTCCGTTAAACTGAGTGTGTACTAGATACAGCGGTGTATCACTTCAGGTCCTACTTCCTCGAACTCCTTCTTGGACACCCACATCTTCTGGAATGTCTTCAGTGAGCCGAGAATGCTTCCACCGATCCAGACAGAGTACTGTCTCTCAGGAGGAGCAATGATTCGGACCTCGATGTTCTCTGGGACTAGTTCGGTGATTTCCTTATGGAGCCTCTCCTTAAGTCCTGGGAACATGGTTGAGCCACCGGACAGGACTATGTTAGCGTATAAGTCACGCCTCAAGTCGACGTCGCAGTCCTTGATTGACTCAGCAATGTGATCGTCAAGTGGCACGGTGTCTAAACCAATGGCACTTGGATTGAAGAATAGCTCGGGTGCTTGGAACCTTTCTGCACCAACAGTGATTACCTCACCGTCAGGCATCATGTATGGTTTGTCAACACCAGCCTTGTCAGCAACTGTCCTTTCCCTCTCGGGGTCAAGAGCTACGTA
>MEHG01000262.1 GCA_001940705.1 Candidatus Thorarchaeota archaeon AB_25 | reverse complement strand
GTCATAGGCTTATTCAAACGCTTAGCCAGTATCTGCGCCCTCTTGTTGAAATAGTGGATGATACATCTTGAGTTGATGCCTTCAATCAAGTCTACATGTTTTTTGATAATGTTGTCAGGAAGACCTTTCCTGATTGCAGTGTACTTTCGCAAAGGATCTCTTGGATGAGGAAGCACCACAAGCCCATTGCAAGCGTGAATATCCTCTGCAATCTCTTCAAAAGATCTGTTCTCAATATGTTCTGAAATAAAGAGACCTATTACCTCACCATAATCTGTTGTCTTATACTCGCAAGCTGGAATAATGAATCTACCATCTCGTTCAATGACCTTGAGTGTAGCAGCACGCCAATGTTCAGTCGGTGCAACTCCTCTGAGTCCTCTCTTCTTCATGAGCTTGAAGAGGGAGTATGGATTTTGCATTCCGTCCTTCGAGTGAATTGTATGCATATGTAGGTCGAAGGCGGAAAGTCTGGAACTCACTATATTCACCCTATGGGATTATTGGTGGGAAGAATGGTGGAAAGAGATTGAATACGAAATTGTAGATGTCCGCATAGAAGAACAGGGTGACAATTAGTACGATGATGAATAGTATTCCACCGATTAAGATGCCCTTGTCCTTGATGGCTAGATGAGGCTTCCTTCCCACATCACTTCCAACGTAAACCAGATGTATATACCTCAAGACAATTCCCGCAACAATAGGAACTGTCATCATTACAGGTTGAGTGTCCAATGTTGTCCGGTAATTTTCATAGCAATACAGTGCATAGAACATTACTACCCAAGTGGCAGACATAGCAATTCCATGATCCAGCATCGTTTCAGTGTATTGAGTAAAGACTGGTTTGTGCATTGGAGCATCTTCTCCCAGTAATTGCAGCTCGTTCTTACGTTTACCAAAACCAAGCACAAGAGCGACAAAGAAAACTCCGATAACTAACCATGATGTGAACGGTTGATTGATGAGGAAAGTTCCCGCGATTGCTCGAATAATGAATCCAACCGCAATAACACAAACGTCCACGATTGCAAAATTCCTCAGTTTCCAGTTGTATAACTGACTGTTTATCACGTATAAAACAACCATCATGAGGAAAGCAGAATCCTGCAGCCACGCAATTGCCAATCCTCCAACCATGAGGATTGCCGCCAATACCAAGGCATTGGAGCGAGAGGCTTGGCCAGAGGGTAGGGGACGTTTTCGTTTCTCGGGATGAGCGGCATCTTTCTCTTCATCTACGATATCATTGAAGATGTATCCTGCACTAGAGACCGCACATAATACTCCAAATCCAAGGGTTAGAACAGGTAATCCGCTGATAACAACCGATAACCATGCGTCAAAGCTCTCCACTGAGCCAAACATAAGTGGCAGAAAGACAAGTGCGTTCTTGTACCACTGGTGAGGACGCATAAGTTTCAGATATTGGTAGAATCCCATTTTCGAAGTCTCCTAACAATCCTTCATTCTGAATATGAACTCCAGAGCTTACCCCATTCGGTCTCTTCAAGGAACCACTTTACCCATTTCTTCCCTTTCAGAGGAAGCCAGATACCATCATGATACAAGCCACTGAGCTGAGTGGGGAGCCACATAAGGGGCGACCTAAACAAGAATGTTTCCATTCCAGGGAATTTCAGAAACCCTCGGTTAAATGCTATGACTGGACTCTTCCCTGTACTCATTTTGAAATTGGGAAGGTCCTCCCATGATTCAAAATCACCCATAATCTCAATCTTCTTAGGGTCTGATTCTCCAAGCCCCAATTCATTGGCAATCTGAAGTTTGTGAACTAATTTTTGGTTAATGCCCATAAGTCTTGATTGAACAGTATCAGCTGCGACCATATCGGATGTAGCGATCAAGACATTTCCAATCTTAGGAATCATAGTCCTTGGTCCTGCTCCA
>MEHG01000261.1 GCA_001940705.1 Candidatus Thorarchaeota archaeon AB_25 | reverse complement strand
TCGTCTGATAGAACAGTGAAGTCAATTCCAACCTTATTGAGAATGCTCGCAGTGTGCTTGGCTATGTGTTGTTGCCTGTAGGCACCAGTGCAACCTACGTAGTAAGCTACCTTTGCGTCTTTCTTGTCAAGTACTCCATCAAACCAAGCTGTGCGCTCTTTCCTCGGGTCATTGTAGGGGTTTCTCAAATCTTGATCCTCAACCCTGTCGCCAATGACCTTGTGTCTACTGAGAGGTTCAACTCCAGCATCGATAATGGCAGCCCTAAGCTCTTCGATGATGTCCACGGTGTCAATGTGATTTGGACATTGCTCTGCGCATAGGCCACAAGTCGTGCAAGCCTCAATAACTTCAAGCATCTCCTGGCTTGCCTCAATTTCGTTGTTCAGAAATGCACGAGTTATCCACATTCTTCCGCTGTTGAAATAGCCCTCCCAACCGTAGATGTTCCCTGAGGGACAGGATAAAAGCATACCAGTGAACTCCTCAGACTCACCCTCTCTATCTGGTTCATTTGCATACGCGTACTGGCAAGCTCGGCAGTGAATACATCGTGCATTGATTTTACGAAGCTCTTCAAGACTAGTCATGACAATCACTCCTTGTTAAATTAGTTACAATTTGAAGCTTATGTTGTGTAGATGTTCTCATATTCTACTCTTCCTCCAATGGATTCGGTAAATCCGTAACTGAACTCCACGGGATGGCTAACCGTCCTGGATGTAAGATTAGATTAGGATCAAGCACCTTCCTGAACTTGACCAGCATCTTGTAGTACTGCTTAGACTTGCTGAAGGTTTCAGGGGCATGTACAAACGGATCAGGTCTATAGTTTATCCAACCCTGCTTCAAGAAACTCTTTGTGGTTTCCAAGTTGAATTCCCTGATTCTGTCATAGACTCCTTTCTCATCGCTATCGAAGCACAGAATTGGCATCACAATAGCCTGTCTTGCATGGTCAATTGATGCCACCCACATGACTGGTGGAAATCCGTAGTTTTCCATGGCGGCACAATACTCTTCCATCATCTTCGAGCTCTCAAGCCACGGACAATACCATGTAATGAAAAGGAAGCCTGCTTGCCACAGTCCATAGGGAACTGCAATCAGGTTGGGTTTCTTAAGCCGAGAGGCGACTTGCTTAGGATGCAGACTCTGTTGAGGGCACTTTGTGTTTTTCTTTACTTCGTATTCCTTATAGGTTTCATCTATTCGTTTTAGCGCAAAGTCTAGCTCTTCCTGAGAATGTGCCCAAACCTCACTGTTCATCCAATACTCATCTATACCAATTTTTTTGTAAAATTCGTAATCCAACGGAACATTGGTCTTAGGCCATCGTGCCATCACTAGAGGCCAATTACCACCTTGCACCATCACCGTATTTTCAGCTACACCCATCTCCAGTTTGCCAACTTCCCAAGCGGGCTCGACGATGTGGTCCCAACTATCTCCACCATAAGCGACAATCGTCTTGAAGTGTGGATGAGGAACTATCTTGATTGCAGCCTTTGTTATTATCCCCATAGAACCTTGAGAACCTAAGAAGAGACCATCAGGATTCGGACCTACACCCCACCTGTAGAAAGCCTTCGCATCATCAAGCGCCCATGAACCAGTTCGGAATGTTTCACCAGAAGGTAAAACTATCTCAAGACCAATGATCATATCTGCTTGTGGTCCATATCGGCCTGTGACAAGGGAGAACCCCCGCTCTATTGCGTCACCTAGAATTGTAGCTCCCGGTGGAGCACCATCAGGAATCGGCGGAGCCCAGTCAGGCCATCTCTTCTTGAAGATACGCCAAGCATCGCCACACCGGACGCCTGGTTCAACAACCATGACCCGGTTTTGTGTGTCGACTTCCATCTTGTTCATTCGGGTTAAATCCATCAAAATACCGCCGGGTTTAATTGTTGGTAGAGCGAACCCTCCGCTCAAACCCCCTGCGGCTGGTGTGATAGGACTGAGGTTCTCGTTTGCTACTACGAGGATTTTAGAAACCTCTTCAGCATTTGCCGGTCTCACAATCACCTCGGGCAATTCAGCCTCGAGACCCATAATACCTCTAGCCATGTAACTATGAAGAAGTGGTGTGCTGGTCGTGACGTGCTCTTCACCACAAATTGCTTTGAGTTTCTTGACCACGTCAT
>MEHG01000260.1 GCA_001940705.1 Candidatus Thorarchaeota archaeon AB_25 | reverse complement strand
CATTCCCGCTACCTCACTTCTTTCTTCTCTTGACAAGACGGTATATCAATAGCTCTGAAACCCAAAGGATTGGTGCAGCACACACTACAATGTACCCCAATGCAGGCATAAGTCGAAGGGGTGTGAATGGCAAAACCAAGAAGCCCATGAAAGCAGGGCTGAGGAGGCTGACTCCATAATAGGAATTGAAACTCCACTTTTTAGGACTTCCAATATGCCCGGCTGCCCATTTCAGGGGCAACCAGAAGAGAATGATTCGGGATGGAACCTCCGGAATGAAGTTACGACTGAACACCACTAGTGCCATGGAATTGGCAGTACTATCCAGACCACAAGCAAGGGGCGAATATAGTGCTCTGTGGACAACGAAGAATCCTCCACTACTCCAATAATAGCGTTGCATAGATGAAATTGAGGTGAACCATGGGAGGAGTATACTTGCACCGACAAGGAGGACAGGCCAGAAACGAGGATCCCGTATTAGCTGCTTCCAGTGAAACTCACTATTGGGTTCTTGTGTGCTTAGAACTGCTCCTATCAACAAAGCAAGACCTAGAAAGATTAGCAGAACCTCACCAGCTGAAATCAAGATACCACCCAGAGAGAACAGATTCACCTCAAGGTCAATGTCGATAGTTGTGGGTTGGAGAATTTCGAGTTCTATCTTATTGGTGAAGGGCCTAGATGCCCACTCGACTCTTGGAGGAGTGGCGATGGATATACTAAGGTTTGCAGACCGTTTCAGAATACAAACTGTGTCAGGAAAAGGTGGAGCTACTTCAATAGTATATTCCGCCCAAAAACCAACATCATACCACATGATGATTCTCAAGTACGGAACCATTGGTGAAACTTCCAGATTAACACGAACCATTTCAAATTGCAAACCTAGGTGAAGAGAAGTATCAGCAAGAATCTCAAAGGAAACAGGAATGGTGCTATTGACATAATCGAAACTATACACTCCAGCAATCCCAGAGTAGTTTCCTGCGACCACAAAGATTGTATCATTAGCTCTCCAAGGCAGAAGAATACCCCATTCATTAGGATAGTCTTCTGATGTTAGATTAACAGCAGGAGCATCCATGAGATTGATGATTGCCAAGGGACTGTAAGCACTATTACCTTGAGTGTCTTGTATATCAGTGACCAGAGGAGTAAGGGGCACAGTAGAATTAGCAGTGAATGACACATTCTCAAGGCGTAGAGAAGCTGCCAAATTAGCTCTATCCCATAGGTACGGATTGGAGGTGCCGGGGTATATTTCCAGAATCACAATAGCTTGTGTAAGCCACAGTGGACCCCATATGGAGTGTAAGACACTCACATTCAGATCAAGTCCCAATCTACCTGTTTCTCCTGTTGTGAGTGTGAGGTTGGCATCATAATCAGCATAATGTGAATCAAAAAAGCTCTCAACATTCAGATTTAGAAGAACCTCAACTGGACCTGTCAAAGCTGTTACATCGACAGAAAATGTGACTGTGTCATAATCACGTAAATTGATATTTGTTTCATATGAACAGTGTAGTGCGATATTGGATATATCAAATCGGGTCCCAATCTCGTCAGACTGTCTTTCAAATCGTGAAACAAAATTGTTGAACTCATAATAGTGAATATTCCAGTCAGACTCTGGACTAAAACTGGAATCGTTGAATAAGACAAAGTCAGTTGATGCCTCGCTTGCAGAAAGACGGGTTGTAGAGCCTATTGTTCCTGGTGTAGGCGTATTGGTGAAGACAAGCTCGTCTCCAATTACATCTGGCACCACAGTATTGATCGCAATTCCTAGTCCTCCGGCAAGAACAAGCCCAATGATTGCAATACAATAGAGACGTCTGCCAAGACCAGGTCGTTCCAAAGCATTTGGGTTCTTCATCAATTCGCCCATGTGACTATTTCGTTGAAAAGTGATATCAGTCTAGAGTTTAGAACGGCTAAACTGATCATGGAATTGAAGATAGAGGGAATTCCTCTATCTCTTAGCTTGTAGTTCTTTGATAGCTGCAATGATTTCAGGCAAGACAGTGAATATATCACCCACTATACCAAAGTCTGCTACACTGAAAATAGGAGCCTCAGGGTCCTTGTTGATGGCTACGACTACGTCACTACTTTGCATGCCGCTGAGATGTTGTATTTGACCTGAGATTCCGAGTGCGATATACAGCTTCGGACAGACTGTCCTTCCAGATTGCCCGAC
>MEHG01000259.1 GCA_001940705.1 Candidatus Thorarchaeota archaeon AB_25 | reverse complement strand
AAAGGCAATCTCAAAGTGGGAATCTATCAGTTTGGAATATATGCAACAAACCTCTATGGATTTTCAACAGGTGCAGGTCTTACTGTAACTGTTGAAGATACAACAAGTCCGTCATGGATAACTGAAGTTAGGGATAGAACTTACAATTCTGGAAGCTGGATTGAGTTTCAAATTGTTGCATGGGATTTAGCTGGTATCGAGAGTTGGACAATCAATGACAACGAAAACTTCACAATGATAGAAGAATCCTATGAAGAGGCAGGTATTGCCACAATTGTCAACACAAGAATCTTAGACTCGGGTGAATATCAACTACATCTTGAAGTCACTGATGCAAATGGTAACAGTGAAACAATGGATTTCATTGTAACAGTTGGAGATGGGTTTACAGGTTACACTTCAGGACCAGATTTTGGACTAATTCTATCAGGAGCAGCAATTGGTATTGCAGGTGTGGGGTTGATCTTGGGACTTCTTGCGATTCTAATCACCAAAAAGCAATCTGGAGAGTAAATTAACTCATCCCAAAACCATGATTTCCTGATGAAAGTATGAGGAATAAGAGCTATGGACCTTTTTCCCACAGCTCATTATATACTAACTATGCATCATCATACTCGTGAACAACGATGAATAACATCGAAAAACTATACCTAGCAATCGCTGCGGTATTGATTATCGTAGCGGTACCACTAATGATCGACGGACATATCCTTGGTGATGCCACAATTGGACTCGCTCGGGTTCTATTGATCACAGGGATTTGTTTCGTTGGAGCAAGCCGAAAGACTCTGGGTTCTCTACAGAAAACTCAGTGAATTGAGGTCAAGGGTTTTGGGAGGCCGAAAAGGGGTGTCGCTAGACACTCTACTCCTTTCGCCCCAAATGAATATATCATACAATCCCACTGAATTGTCTTAGAATTTCTTGGTGGTTATAAGTGTCTAAACCTCAGCCAGAGAACCATGACTTGTTGACAGGTCAAAAGAAGACTCTACGACTAATGCGTCGGAGTCATCGGTTCCTGATGGGACACATCTTTGGTTCAGTGTTTGGTATGTATCTCATAATGCTATGGGTAATACTGTTTGTAGTCATAGCAGAGCTGACAGGATCTCTTCTGCTGATTGCACTCATTATTATCGCCACTCCAATTGTATTTATTCCGATTCAATACAAGGATTTGAAACAGAAGTATGGGATTTTGCAACAAGCGGGGCAAGTTCTCAAAGATTCTGAAGCATTGGTCGACTCCAATCAAATCGTGACTGGAATCACCTCATACGTGTTCCTTGTTTTTGATATTCTTAGACCAGTAGAAATCAGTGACGGTGTAAAAGAGAAGAATGAGGTCGAAGAAGTTAGAAAGAGTCTGAACGAGACGACAAGGAAAGTGATCTCCGAGATTGTTTTTCAAGCATTTCTCATAGTTCTTCTATTGTACAACTTTCTCATACCAGGGATGATAGCCGTCTTAGAGCGAGGTGGTCCAGCTCTACTCATCTTTCTCTTCTTGGGGTTCATAGTAGTTGTTCTCATATCTCGCTGGTTTGTCTTTCTCTATTGGAGGTTACTAGTTAGAAAATGGCTTCGTTTCTACCAAGGATTCATAGAATGGGGTGAGGAGCTTGAACGTGTCTTCTCATCTCCCTCAAAAGACAATTCAGGGGGAGGTGTCTAGTGGAGACCCCCACCATTCGACCCCATGACTGGACTCCTGGGCCTCGTAGAACAAAGTATGAGAGATGGGTTGAGATCCTCGAGTCGTGCGTTTGGGAGGTGCGAACTCAGAGTTGGTTGATGCGTCATTTAGGCATGAAGACGCAGATCATCAAAGAGGACCTTTCTTTCTTGCTTGACGCAGACCTACTAAGCCAACTGGATGAACCTCAGGAAGGCATCTACGAGTTCAAGACGACCGAGAAAGGTCGTGAGGCATTGACACAGTTCTATAAACTTGTCACGCAGTTCTTTGCAAAGAGTTAACCTCCTTGCTATGGACCAATTTCCCACAGTCCATTATATACTAACTTTGCTTCTTTTTTCTTGTGAAAAATCATGACTACAAATAACATCAGTATCAAGACCGATGCACTGACCAAGCATTTTGGTTCTTTGCAGGCTGTCAGAAATCTCGACTTGGAGATTCCAGTCGGTACTCGGTTTGGTTTCCTGGGACCCAATGGTGCAGGAAAGACCACAACTGTTCGAATGCTCTCAGGTCTTCTGAAACCAACTAGTGGACA
>MEHG01000258.1 GCA_001940705.1 Candidatus Thorarchaeota archaeon AB_25 | reverse complement strand
AGTTATCCATGACGGACTTGTTGTATCTTCAACAGTTACAGTAAGACCTGCACCTGTTGAAAATCCATAGAGGTTTGTTGCATATATTCCAAACTGATAGATTCCCACTTTGAGATTGCCTTTGTCTGAAAGAACACCATCGTTATCAATCATAAAATATTGGCTTGTGATTAACAATTCATAGTCATCGTCATCAAGCATAGAATATTGGCCGTTGTCTATTTCCCAGTTATAGACTGGTGATGCAGACGTTACATTGATATCGTAAGAGAACATATCTCCGAGTTCCACAGTCTTATCCACGAGTGTGTGACTCCATTCGACTATTCCCGGTTGAAATACAAGTGGATGATAGTCAAAACTACCGACACCTGGGATACTGTACGCTTCTTCACCGTACCCATCACCATTCATATCACTTCCAATGTAATCATCATAGAAATTGAAATCAATTCCAGTACTTGTAGCAGCATTTACTATATGATCACCAGTATTGTTCCAGAATTCATTCCATACGATAATATTTGCAATTCCGGGTTCCACAAAGACGCCGTCATTAGTGTTGTCCGATATGTTGCAACCTAATATTCGATTAAGCGATGAATCATCAACTTTAATTCCATCGTAATTTCCTAAAATACTGCAGAAATCGATTAGGTTATTCGCAGACGTGTAAAGTCCAATTCCTATATAATTATCAATGCAGAGATTATTGTCAAACAAATTGTTGTCACAAAGGAATAGCTCTATCCCCATAATTGATCCCCCGCTACAATGATTTTCACTAATTGTTGAATTATCAACATTAGAGAAATTCATCGCGTCTCCATTAGACATCTCGATATGATTATTTCGAATTTCGTTTGAAACCCCATTGGAGATTCTTATTCCGTTATTAGGGCCTGTAATATTATTTCCAACAATCTGAGTATAATTGGTATGATAGAAAGCTATACATCGGTCACCCCCAACGCCTACATCTACCAGATTTTCTGATATCATGCAATTTTCTAGGCGTCCATAAATGCCTACTGAGTTGTTAAAGAAAATATTGTTACTGATCTCACAATTTGATACATTCCACAGATATACCCCTGCATCAGATAATTGCGTTGCTCCTGTTAGGTAGCACTCACGAACAACAAAGTAAACACTTGTATTTTGGATGTTTATGCAGTGCCCACTTGCACCACCTCTGTCTATGTCGTAGTTCTCGATGATAAATGGACTATCCTGCGAACCATTTCCTACCCACCCCTCCACAAAGGCGGTGGTGTTGAACTCATCATCACTACCGATAGTAATGGGCGCATGTACCACACCCGCAAGATGTTCCTTCATCTCCAAATTAATAGTAATATCATGGTTTCCAATGTTTTCAGTTTGACTACTTGTTTCTTGTAGGTCAGTTGAATATGGAATGTTTGTCATAAGTAGAGAAAGTAGTAGTACTGAAACAAGAAGAGTGAAACACCTTTCCCGATTTTTCATATGCAATATCCCCTATGGCTCACTGCCAGCGATACAACAATAGAATTGCATAAGTTTGTAATAAGCCATTTGCAAAATACTGCCCTACACAGAATCCTCTCGTGTTTCTTGTGCTCTTGATTCAGTAATCTGGCCGCAACTTTGAACATCTTATATCGTATTTTTCAGGAATCTGAAGAACGCCCTAATCTTGCTTGGTCTGACGAAAAGAGCTGGAACCTTCATTTGGTATTCTATAAATCCTTCACCGAATCGCTCGACCAGTTCCTTCTCCTCCTTCCAGATCTGCAATCTAAAGACGAGATAGATCAACAGACCCATGAGAATGGAATAGACTGAGAATCTGAAGAACAGACCAGCAGCTCCCAATAATATTCCAGCCAAGTACGTTGGATGGCGGATGACAGAATATATCTCATGTTCCTGTATCTCTGACTCTTCAGGGAAGTAGAGGTAGACAACCGCCATGTAATCCAGACCGAACGTTAGTATTGCACTTCGAACTGTGAGTAATCCTAGTATAAACAGAACTCCGGACAGGATAACACGAATCCACAGTTCTATCCCAGGATCTATCCCGAAGAGAGGTAATAGAGACCTTGACCACCGAATTGTAAGGTCATTGACAGGTGGACCTGGAGGGAGTGAGCGAACGGATGTAAAGGCATGAAACACTAGGATTATAGCTAAAGCAACTCCGGTAACACCTCTAAGAATCATCTTCTGGTATGCGAGGTCTCCATGTAGTTCCTTCATCGGGTCCTTCTTATTCCAGACGCCCCAAATCATCCATAATGCTAGAACCGCGATGAGGATGCTACCAACTATCGGTGTAAACGGTTCAATAGTCACTAGGAATGCAATGTCGCCAAACACCCGTGGAATG
>MEHG01000257.1 GCA_001940705.1 Candidatus Thorarchaeota archaeon AB_25 | reverse complement strand
ATTATGAAGTTTCTTAGCGATGGTCTTTCCAACTCTAGTGAGTTTGACGTTCTGATACCGCCGATACTTCACCATGCCTATACTATCAAGCTTCTGCAAAGCTGCTGTCACACTTGGTGCTTTCACACCAAGACGTTCTGCCATGTCTGAAACTGTCGTAGTCCCAAATTCTTCTTCAAGCTCATAAGCTACCTTGACATACATCTCAAGTGCCTTCGTCAGTTCTACTCTTTCTGTACTTGGTGAGCTCACTTACTTCCACCTCCATTCATACTTGCGTACGCTTTCCCTCTATCTGTCACATAGAATACTTGACCTGTACTTGTAATAGTGCCACAGCCTGCAGAACTGGGACAGCCAGAACAAGAGGACTCAACTTCACATCCATTCACTTCCATTCTTAGATACCCCCTTTCGACCAACAACCGAATGATATCATCAAGCGTTTCAACCTGCATCCCCACACGACGGGCTATCTCGCTCTTGTCCAGAATTCCCTCTGAAACAATAAGTTGCAGGACTTTCTTTATCATGTGGGAGGACCCTCCTTTCTTACGCCCAGGATTTTTTCCCTCATATTTCCAATAACCCAGAGAGAGCCAGTGGCAGTCATCAAGATTACGAACATCCATAGTGATGGCGTGATGTCATTCCAGATACTCCAAGCTATCCAATCTTCGAAGCGAAGGAACCAACCAAGACTATTGGTAATAATAACGAGGATTTGCAGACCAAATAGTAGGGCTGCTAGGATGTAACCGACCGCAATGAATGCATATCCTTCCTGGTTGTTCTTAGAGAGAGGTTTCGTCCCTGTCAAGAAGACAGAGGCCACAATGATGAGTAGAAAACCACCAATCAGATCTGAGAAACCAACAAGTGGTGTGATGAGCTGAAGACTAGAGAATATCTGCAGAACTCCAACACAGAGGTATGCAATCCCAATTGCAGATGTCAAGACTGAAGGCCACTTGCTGTTCTCAGGTAGGTTGAGTTCCTCTCTATACAAAGAACACACCTCCTATGATGACGACCAGTAATGCAATGATGTATGCCAACACAAGTTGGTATACCACAGAAAATCCTGTCCATTTCCATGAGCCTGTTTCTTTCTTGATTGCACCAACAGTAGCAAGGCATGGCATATACAGGAGTACGAAGACCATAAAGGCAACAGCGGTTAGTGGAGTTATACTCCCTATCAATGCTGTTTCAAGGGCAACACCTCCAACAGCATATACGATGGCTAGAGATTGGATAACCGCCTCCTTTGCAAGGAATCCAAAGATCAACCCTGTAACTATCTGCCAGCTAAAACCGAGAGGTAGGAAGATTGGTTCAAAAAATTGTCCCAAAATCGCGGCAAACGACTCTTCCACAGAAACAGATACTCCTGCTGGGCCAAATGATGATAGAATCCACATTATTATGCTTCCAACTAAGAGGTATGTTCCCGCTGTCCTCACAAACAAGAGTCCTCTGTCCCACATGTGACGGAATGAGCCATGAGCAGTAGGAATCTGATATTGTGAGAGCTCCATTAGCATTGAGGAGGACTCCTCTCTCAGGATTGTCTTCTTGAAAATGATGGCCACAATGATAGCCATCACGATACCAAGCATGTACATGAGAAATACAACTGTCCCGGCATCGTTCGGGAAGAAGACACCAGCAATCAGGATATAGATTGGGAGTCTTCCTGCACATGACATAAGTGGACTCACAAGAATCGTGGTCAGTCTGTTTGACTCTCCATCAACAGTACGTGTAGCCATAACTGCTGCCACGCTACAGCCAAATCCCAGAAGCAGTGGAATGAATGACCTTCCGTGTAGTCCCATCTTCATCATGAACCGGTCCATAACAAATGCCGCTCTGGACAGGTAACCAGTGTCCTCGAGTACTGAGATTGCCAAGTAGAGGAAGAATATTGGTGGCACAAATGTCAGAATGAAACCGACACCACCCAAGATTCCATCAGTCAGTAAGGATGCTACTAACGGATTTGGTATCTGCGAAGTGTATGTCCCTATCCAAGCAAAGAACTGGGTGATCATCTCCATGAAAACTAAAGAAATCTCGAACGTGAAATGAAACATTGCCCACATTGTGACCAAGAAAATTGGTAATCCGAGGTAACGATGAAGCAGGACTCGATCGAGTATGTCACTAAGAATCCACTTCCCTTGTCCTGGTTCATACGTTTCACACAGAATCTGACCTATGACTTCATATCTCTCATCTGCTAGGATGATTTGAGGATCAACTAAATCCTCCTCATCCAACAATTCTGTTTCCATCTTCGGATTATCTGAGGGTTTCAAAATGTCACCTCCAGAGCCTTTTCCTTTATGGGTGAATCTTCAAACAAAGAGAGAATCTCGGGGTCTCTTTCCAA
>MEHG01000256.1 GCA_001940705.1 Candidatus Thorarchaeota archaeon AB_25 | reverse complement strand
ATCTATGGTCTTCTTGGCACGTTTTGGCCATACAGGACTAGATTGCCAGTACATTTCATCCATCATCTCTCAACTCCATAATCCGACATATTTCAGTAAGATTGTATAGATATCCTGTACTGTTACTGTCCCTGATATTTGTTGAGGATTATAAAAAAGAAAAATGAGGGGAGGGTTTTCCCATCCCCTGTTTCAGTAGTTCTACTTCTTGGCAAGTTCAGCTTCTTTGAGCTCTCGCCTCAGCACTTTCCCGACAGCGGTCAGAGGCAGTGAGTCGACAAACGCGATCTCCCTAGGTCGCTTGTAGCCAACCATGTTGTCCTTTGCCCATGCAATGAACTCATCTTCGGTGCCTGTTTCGCCCGCCTTCAGAACGATATATGCCTTGACATACTCGTTAGTCGGTTCATCCTCTCTTGGTAGACCAATGACAGCTGCCATTGCCACCTTAGGATGCTCAAAGAAGATATCCTCAATCTCTCTTGGATACGCCTTCAGACCACCAACAATGATCATGTCCTTCTTGCGATCTGAAATAAGGAAGAACCCGTCCTCATCCATATGCCCGATATCGCCGGTGAGGAAGTAGCGCTTACCTTTGATCTCTCGCATGACCTCGGCAGTTTCTTCAGGTCTATTCCAGTAACCAGCCATCACTTGTGGTCCACTTATTGCAATCTCACCAGTTTCTCCCTGCTTGAGTTCCATCTTGCCAGTCTCCATGTCGAGAATCGTGACATAGGTGTCTGAGATTGGAACACCAATTGATCCGAATTTTCGTAAGCTCTTCAGAGATGGGTTTGCAGTGGCCATTGGGGCGGTTTCGGTTAGACCATATCCTTCGAACAGGGTTGCACCAGTCACACTCTCAAAGCTCTTGGCGAGCTCTGGAGGCAGAGGTGCTGCTCCCGAACCACAGGCTTTGAGACTAGAGAGGTCATACTTTCCAACAGTTGGATTGTTTATCATACCCGCATATAGTGCAGGTACGCAATGCAGGATTGTCCCCTTGTTATTCTGGATTTCAGCCAACAGTTCGCTCATTGGAGGCTTACCAGCTCTTGGGTCAGGTACACATACCAAAGAGCTTCCCACAAGATAGGATGCAACCATCGTGAGAGTCAGACCAAAGCTATGATACCAAGGTAGAGCTCCAACATGCACGTCTTCTGAGTTGAGCTTTTCAGGTGCTCCTCCTCCTTCAGGTTCAAGTTGGGTCCACTCATCAATCTGTACTACATTACTGTACAGATTGTGATGGGTGAGCATTGTTCCCTTTGGTGTTCCTGTAGTACCGCCTGTATAGAGGATTAATGCAAGGTCCTCTTTTGGCTTGATTGACACATCAGGAGCCTTTGGCTCGAATTGTTCGATGATCTCATCATAGAAGGCTGTTCCTTCCTCGTATGAGTCACCCTTGGGTATCTTACCGAGAAGACCTCCAAGAACTGCCTTTATTTTAGGTAAGAATCTCTTGATGCTGCATATCACATGGATCTCAACATCAGTTCCTTTTGTCGCTGCGTAAGAAGTCGGCGTGAAGGATGGGTGGTCAAAAACGAACACCGCCTTCGCTCCGGAGTCCTTCAGTTGGAAATTCAGCTCATTCGCCTTGTACGCAGGATTACATGTGACTACAGTCGCTCCCGTCTTCAAAACCCCAAAGAAAATTGGGGGATAATGAGGGGTGTTTGGTAAAAAGAGCGCGACTTTGTCACCTTTGCCAATACCCTTGCTTGCCAGGAAATTGGCAATCCTGTCAGCGTGATCCTTTACTTCTGCAAAGGAATGTGATATCCCATCATAAATCGTTGAAGGTGAGTCCGGGTGTTTAGCAGCTATATTGTCTATTAGCGCAAAGAGTGGCTCATCAGGATAGTCCAAAGACTTCTTGACATATTCTGGCCATCTTGACTTGTGCCATAGCATTTCTTCCATGACTATTCTCTCCATATCTCTCTTTCATAGTCTTCAGTCAAATATTTTGACCGAAGGATAACAACTGCATAATGCATTAGCTATTGATATAGCCTTCCACAGACAATTTTTGACTGAAAATTGACTCAAACTTCATGATTTGTTGGGTCCAACGGAACAATTAAGATACTGAATGATGGAAGTTCAGCATTACTATCAGAATCACCCACTATAGAGAGAGGAATTCCCATTGAGCTATGAAGGAGTAATCGAGCAAACGGCAGCTGGACTGAAAGAGTTGGTGGATTCAGGTGAGGATATAATTGGCTATATCTACCCTCATGTCCCATTGGAACTTTTCATGGCACATGGATTCACTCCATCCCTCATTAGAGCACTACCTGGGACCTCAAGTGGGTTTGAAGAAAGCCTCCAGACCTTTGCATGTTCATACATTAGAAATCTATACAGTCAACGTGCAAACAACCAGCTCTTGCCACTAGCAGGGTTAGTA
>MEHG01000255.1 GCA_001940705.1 Candidatus Thorarchaeota archaeon AB_25 | reverse complement strand
GGATGAGACCGCTTTGAAAATATTCAATCGTCGGATGGACAGCCAACGTGCACTTGACTACCGTGAAGGTCTATTCAAACTGACCAAATGGGTTGCTGTGATTGTCACTCCCAAAAAGATTGCATCATTTGATTATGTGAAGGACACTCGATACAGACAAGCTACTGCGTTCATGAGCAATGACTAGGTCTCTAAATCCTCGAACTCAGTTTTTTCGAAACATGCACATTTTAATTTCTCGAGGATTGAAGTTCAGTCTGATTGAATTGTCACTAATCCTGACTTTTTCCTTTTCAGAACCATCTATTCGAACTTCAGAGGATGTGGAGATCTTATTGGAGAGCTTGATGTTGGTTGATGTTTCAGCATTCTCCAGATTGTATAATGTCACAAGAAGATAGTCATTCCTCACCCTGAGTGATGAAACTCTCACAGAGGGATTCTCTATTTGGATTATAGGATCGGAGAGCGAATTCGGGGCTTTGGCTTCATCGAATGATATCACTGTTGCTTCATCTGAGAAGGCGTCAGCATGATCCACACTCGTGTGAAGTGGAGTATCCTTTGTATGTGCAAAGAAGGCGTAACTGAATTCGTATTCAGTGTTCAATTCTTGAGCTCCGGGGGTTTCTTCAGGAGGACCTGCATGAATAGGTCTCTCGGGGAAGTCGGATCGAGATAGCCAACCTACGGAGCGGACTAGGGTGATGGCAAGACGCTTACATCCAACAAGCTCGACCTCTGGGAGACCTTTGTTGAGTAATGTGACCGCATCTTTCCCAGACTCATCCTCAACTCGAATGAACTGTTTCTGTGGCTGTATGCCTGAGGGCAGCTCGGGGAAAGTCGATTTTGTTCTCTCCAATTCAGTTTCATTTGGAACCACTTCTGGATTACTGTCACGAAGAACACAACCAAAGTGGGTAGATGTAATTGTCTTACCAGTACTGAACGGAAGATCGAAACAGACTCTTAGTCTATGATCTTTTGCTCTGTTCACTATCTTCGTGGTCACTTCAATCCTTGGGCTATCACGATAGAATCTGAATCTCGATTCCACAGGAATTACTGATGTTCCAACTCTCTTCTCTCGAGTGGCATCAATGCTATCAAAGATCTCGAGTGACATCGTCTGGCGAATCTCAGTGAAAATAGGTCCAATTGCAATTAGATCTCTCTTCACCTTTTTCGGACTAGCTTTCTCCGGCTCTACTCTACCGAATGTGTATTCATCTCCCCGATCACCAAAGTCTTCGAATACATGAAGTCTATCATACAAAGCGCCAGTTTCTTTGTTCAAGAGTTTCAAAGAACCATCCTTGTTGAATGAAACAGTATAGAATCTGTTGTCCACTTTGTTCCCTTCAACCTTGAAAACAGCCTCATGTCCAACATCGGGATTCTCCTCTACCGGGTCAAGTTGGGTGAATGTCCATGGCTGGAGAGGAATGAGGGCGGCATAAACATTCTGTGTTGGACGAGAGGCGACGAGATGGACCTTCTTGTATTGTTTACTCTCAATCATTTTTCGTGCTTCGCGTTTGAACTCCTCCATATCGAATTCTCCGATAGGATGTCTGTCAGAGATGAATCTGAGCTCTAAGAGACCCGGTTCATCACCCTCGTGGTACTCCACATCGTTGATGTAGAAGTCCATCAGTTTTCTCCCGGGCAGTAATCTCATTCCCATTTTTGCCATCGTCAGTCCAACCGTCGCTTCAAGAAAGATATCCTCTTTCGATGTGACTGGTTGAACTTCGAAAATAGTCCCATCTGGAGCTTTTATGCCACTGACTTTCTTCTCCTTTGGATATGAGAATTCAAAGTATACTAGACTCCTCACATTTCCGGATGCATTAAAAACAATCAGACTAGAGGTGCCAGTAGGAGTCGCAGATTTCTGAATGGACGCAAGTGAGTCATCTATCACACTCTCACCAATAGACTCAGCCCAGGAGAATCTGGATTTCATCTCATCATGCGTCTGATCAACCGAACAACCACATATCGAGTCGTGAGGGTGATTCTTGAGAAGCCACTTCCATGCAGTTTCCAAAAATCCACTCGGATATTCTTTGTCGAGATAGAACCAGAGGTAAGAACTAATCGGTTCCACTCTCATCGTTAGCAAATCCTCGACCTTCTGGTTCCAGATTTTGATCCACATTCTTGCAGAGTAAGTGTCCTGAAGAAGGGGCGCTCTCGCAGGAGAGCGAAATTCTCCTTCATAGATGATTGGAGTGTGTTTTTCTTGAGCGATTGCTTGCTCAAGGTGGTAGGCATATTCACGTAGTGATCCGATGGAGATGTCGAAACCATCTTTCTTCATCTTGTCAATATAATCAATCGCATAGGATTGGGGGAACCGGTGATCTGAGCCATTCATCAGAAGATAAACAGGAACCGGTGAGAACGGCTCGAGTTCGGTAACATTGTCATTGACAAGATTCACGAAGCTATCAAAGTCATTGGGAAGAATAGCGAAGTTTCCATAACCCCCTGGGAGATAGATTCCCCTTATTGGGGTTTTAGAG
>MEHG01000254.1 GCA_001940705.1 Candidatus Thorarchaeota archaeon AB_25 | reverse complement strand
GACTGCTCTACCATGTGAAGCGGGATGGTGTAGAATATCTCCATAATGAAGTCATTCTGAAGAACATCGCTCTTGAGAGGACGACCCTCACTTTTTTTGCTGTTCTTAGACCCATGTCTGTATTGGGTTTTGAGCCTATTGAGGACCTAGAGTACGATGAATCGACAAACCAAATTCTCGCCAACAAGTCTCTTGCGCTTCAGGCTGACATGACACCTTCTGCAGTTTATATGGTTGAAGCAGATGATGCCACTATTCCTGAGGTCATACAGTCTGATGAAATTCGATATGACTACACGAAATCATCCAAGGTAGGTCTTGGAACTGCCGTCCTCAGATTCAATATTACTTTGTCTCCGGCAGGAACAAAGAACATAGTCTTTGCCTCGCCCCTTGAGACCCCTCCTGACAAGGAATCAGTAACAGATAGTAAACTGGAGAGCTACCACCGAGATCACTCGATTGGAAGTTGGTATGACTTCAAAGAGAAACGAGGGGAGGCTTATTTTCCTGATGAGAAACTGAATAGTGTTCTATCACAAGCCGCTGTTTCTCTTGCTATTCAGTCTCAATCTATTCTTTTCCCCGAGGAATCAGACAATACATCTCTCAATTGGAGAGACCGAATGAGAATTCTCTATGCATTGATTAAATCTGGTGGTGTTGATGTCGCAAGTCAGATCACTAATCAGGCTGCACAGATATTTGGGGAATCAGATGTTTCCTTAGATACAACAATTTTCAGCCCACTTCTCTGGGGGCTCTTACAGCTACAAGGTTATTCAATCCAGAAAGAATCTATCCAGGAGAACATTGAGTATCTTGCGCAACTGGCTAAGAGTTTAGTTGCTGCTTTAGAAGTAGACCGGCCCAGGAAGAAAGTGGTGGAACATACATCAGATGAACCCAATGAACTTGAAGATGCTCCGCTTGAACACTATCTTGTTTTGGATGATAGTATGTTAACGGAGTTCAATGAATTACTGTGGGACCTTTCAGCTCTCAAGGAAGGTCAGAGTTACTTTGCCTTGACAGAAGTAAGTCTGGTTGCTAAAATTAAAGACACAATTCCCCTTGTTGAAACCCGCGCACAGGAGAAACTTGATGAGATTAGGAACGCGCGATGGCCTCGACCCAATGACCCGCGGATGTTGGAAATTGATAGAGCAATTCTCGACATTTTGACAAGCATTGTTCAACTCAAAATTCACGAGTTCGACAATAAGTACCTGAGGGATCTGTGCAAGAAGGTTTCGGAAAGACGGCTTATACGTAATCTCTGGAAAACCTCAGTATCTACGGAGTCACTGTCCAGTCACCTTGCCTTAAGAATTGCACAATTTCATGTCTGGGACAAACAGCGTGATGCAGCTGAACCCCTCCTCCGAAGAGCACTCGAATTTTTGTCGGAAGACTTTCTACTTCCAGAATTTGTGAATCCTCGAACCTTTGGAGGTAGTGGAGGAGCTGGATCTAGTGTGATGGCTGCTGCAGACATTATACTTCTCTTGAGTGACATGCTGGTTCAAGAGGACAAGAACAACTTGATCTTCTTGGCTGGTATCCCGAGTGAATGGTTTACTGCTAAGAAGCCCCTCATTATCAAAGGGCTTCATACCAAGTTTGGAAAGACTCGGATTGACATAGGATTATCTGCGAATCAACATCAGATTGAAACCGGGATGGAAATCCTCCCAGAAGAGATTGAGATCCATGTTCCTGATACTGTTCCTATACGAATGGTGAAAGCATATGGTGGGAGTATTGTTGACAGAGCAGTGAAAGACCGCTCACCTCATCTCAAACTAGTTCCCCTATCGAATGATGTTGTACTAACCTATCACAGATAGAGGCAGAAAACTCGGAAAAATGACGTTGTGGTCAATTGTGGACAACTGTAGGACAGACGTTAGAAATCTACGCGTTCTGGACTCTGGTCGTCCTGCCACTTCCAAACATCTACTGGACAACGAGTTTCCTTCGGGACTCCTTTTAGTTTGAGGCCCGCATATATGTAAGCGCCATCGACATACCTTCCTATCTTGCCCTTGGGCATTTTCTTGAGGAAATCAATAGCAACCGAATCATACTCCCTACCTACAATTATGGCTCTTGCAGGAAAGTAGGGTTGAAGTATCATCTCCTCTCTCTTCATTGCCAGAAATCCGAAGTCACCCAAGGAATCGATGAAATCGATAACATGAACTCGACCAACTCTTGTATCGAAAACTTTCACAAAACTGTAGTTCTCACCAAATTGGCCTGTTAATTCTCCCCCGCTTGCCCTCTTTTTTCCAGCATCAATCAATAGATCTACAGTGCCTTGTGATCCATCTCGTCTCATTAAACTCGGTCTGATTGATACCTTGCCGATGTATTGGTCTTGAATGAAATCTGAAACTCTGGTTATGAATGGGTTCTGAATCTTCCTAAGATACTGGTCTGCGACCTCAGAAAACTCATTGTATGCATCTCTTTGAGAGATGTTTGAAGCCACGCCACTCTCTTCGAACTGTCTTCCCAGCTCGTTTGCCAAGGAATATGCCATCTGGTACTCCTTCTTTTTGGGGGCAATGAGTGCAGTAATTATCTTGTCTCTTGGAGCCAAATAGATTACTTTCTCCTCAGTTGTGAATGAAGACAGACCTCCAAATTTGAGTTCCTTCGAGAAATGACCAATCGCAGTTATGAA
>MEHG01000253.1 GCA_001940705.1 Candidatus Thorarchaeota archaeon AB_25 | reverse complement strand
GTGCAACCATGTGCTTCAGAAACACCGAATGTTGACACACCTTGAGCCAAGTGTACTGGTCTTGCACAATGGCGAGTTTCAATATCCTCAAGCAGTTGTTCGAGGAGTCTATAGCGGCGTGGAAATTGTTGATCTTCCGCGACTTTGTAGAATTTAACCAAGTTTCCATCCATGGTCTCATCGAATACATAGTCAAGGATTTCGGCTATCCTCGAGTCTAGGGCTCCGGATGGTCTACTTTCAGTGTAGAAATCATCCAAATATGTAGCAACCTGCTCCCCATAAGATTCCATCTTCCGGTTGTGTTCTATTGAGGCGGAACGAATGGTAACAAAAGCACAGATCAAGTTCTTGGTCTGGACTGCACGGATGATGTCCGAAATTGGAATCACTTTCATAGCCTCCTCATCAAACATCTCAAACTCCTCTCGGAAGTGAGTGACTGCTGAGATGAAGGCTGCGACGATACCCTCCTCGAAACCTCCCTTCACAATTCGGGAGTACACAGGGATACCGCTGTTCTTGTGCATCACGATGACACCGATGATATTGTCCGCATCATCAAAACGACGTTTGTTAATCAGATCCGTTTCAATCTGAGCTTTCTTTCTCCGGGTGGAGATTCGTAATGCCACGAAGAATATGACTAAGAAAGTACCAATCCCACTTGAACTAACTATGAGTAGAGAGTTGCGTTCTATAACATTGGGAGTTATGACGAAAGGCACATCAGGGATATCAGTTAGAATATAATTCTCCTTCTCTACGTTAATCTCAAGTCTGTAGATAGTATTTGCATAAAGGGGTACTTGGTGTCTAACAGCATATTCACCAGGAGCTCCAGTTGAGTTCATCTCACGAAACAGACCCACTTTCGAAACAGAGAAGCGGTACCAAACAAGTGCATCATCTATAGTGTTGTTAGTCCCAAACTCAAGCAGTCTGACCGTCACAGGAAATTCTTGGTTTTCCATAGCAGTCAGGTCTGAAACAAATTCCACTGTTATCGAGATTGGTTCAACTTCAAGACGGAAGTGAGTTAAACTCTCTTCATGATTGTCCCGTGATGCGTAGATGGAGATTGTCCAATTTCCGGACTTCTGAGGATCAAGAGTGATAGTGTATCCCCCATCAACTTCTTCGACCACAGTTGAAGATAGACCAGTACTTGGCGACTCTATTCTGATTGTTGCGCCAGTTACGTTATACCCTGAATCTGTCCTCGTGTATAACACAAAGAGATTGTATTGTTCCGAATATGTTATGGTGTCTCTAGGAAAATCAGCTGCAACGTTCAGGTCTGTCTGTATGATCGTTGCACTTAACGTGAAACCTGCGTAGTCAGTCTGATAGCCAGCTTTTCTGCTGCTAAAGACAATGTCAAAGGTACCAATACTCAGAGGGGTGAGTGTTACTCGATAGGTACCATTTCCGAGTTCCTCAAATGCTGAGTATGTCAATTGTGCGGGAGGATTTAGTATACCAAGAATGGAATTTTCGAGTGGCGTAGTGTCTTCATCCTGGTAATGTAGGTAGACTGTGAAGTTCTGATCTGCAGAAATGGACGTACTCAAGTTCAATGTAGTGAGTGTTGTTGGAATCGCTGTCACGGTTAGTGTGAAAAATACAACCTTAGTCTGGTGGTTTAAGAGTGTGGCCTGAACTATGACTGAGAGGGAGCCAGAAGTTAGTGGAGTTAGTAATAGGGAGTAGACACCAGGTGCTTCAATCTGAGTTGGACTCCAAACAATACCTGCATCAGCATCTACAACAGACACATTTGCCCCAGGAAGCCCATCGCCTGAGCCATTTGTATAACTCACAAAGAGACGATAGTCTTTTCCAAAACCAACAAAGTCACCGGTGCCATTTAATGAAACCATGTTCGTGGTAATTTCCCGAACAACAAGTAGGAATGAATTCGAACTACCTTGGTGATATTGTTTAGAAGCGGCAATTGTGACCAGAAATCCTCCAGATATTGTAGCATTGAACTGAATGCTATAGTTTCCAAGTCCCAAAGGAGTAACTAGCGGGATTATAGCAGTAGGTGCTCCCGAATGGATAACCTCGATAGTTGCGGCTTCTATTCCTGTCCCATTATACATCGCATAAACAAAACTCATTTTATATGTGTCAGTGAGCCCCATTTCATCACTGGTTCCCACCGATAGTGTCAGATTCGTAGGAATATCTCTAATGATGAGAGAGAAAGAATCGGATGCCCTCTGATGGTACTGCTTGAACGCAATTAATGTGATGATGTATGCTCCAGGGAGTGATGCAGCAAACGCAACACTGTAATTTCCCACGCCATACTCACCTATGTTCCAACTTAGCATTCCAGCTGGGCCAGAGTAAACTACATCGATGTCCGCAGTTTCAATGCCAGTTCCGTTTATCATCTCGTAGCGGAATGTTGTGTTGTAAGTCTCTGTCAGCCCAATCTCCAAACTTGAATCACCATAGATTGTCAACCCAGTTTCCACATCATTAACGACCAAGACAAAGACAGTGCTTGCAGGTTCGGAAATAGGTCCTGTCGCCACAAATCGTACTGTGTACACTGTTGCGGAATATGGTGTAAATGTCACAGTGTAGTTACCAGGCTCGCCGCCAACTTCGGTAACTGCAGTCTTATCGAGTCCACTAGAAGGTGATACTGTCACATCAAAATTCGCACCTGAAATCGGAGTACCATTACTCAATGCGTATAGC
>MEHG01000252.1 GCA_001940705.1 Candidatus Thorarchaeota archaeon AB_25 | reverse complement strand
CAATACTACTTGGAATATGACCCTCTTCAGCTGCAAGATTCTTGCAGTCAAAGAATATGTCCGTGACCCGTACAGCTTGTGGGCATCGTTCCTGACACTCAAAGCAAGTAAGACAGAGCCAGATCTCCTTTGATGATAGCACCTTTTCGCGCATTCCAAGGAGAATCATCCGGATCAACTGATGTGGTTTTATCTCCCATATATTCGCGATAGGACAGGCGGCAGTGCAAGTTGAGCAGGCGAAACAGGCGGAGAGTTCCTCAGCATTTGGCATGCTTTGAATCTCTCTTCTGAAACCAGGATCAAGTTTAGACATATCAATAGGATCGATAAACACGTCTGGATGCTCTTTAGGGTCACCAGTTTCAGTCATGGTTATGCACCTCCTGGTGTTTTCTCAGCTTGTTCGCGTTTCTTATGAGCGGAAATCAGACCAAGAATCTCAGCCTCTATTTGCTCGGTTGTGAAGTGTCTTCGTGAAATGGCACCTGTAGGACAGACGACTTGACACTTCCCGCATCCAGTACAGAGAATAGAGCTGACTTCAGCCAACTGGCGTTCATCATCACCAACAGTCATGGATATAGCAGCGAATGGACAGACTTTCTCGCAAAGACCACAACCGATGCAGAGTTCCTCATTAACAACAGCCTTGTCCATTTGAACACGGACTTTCCCTTTGAGCACATGAGAGGCTGCCGCACTTGCTGAAGCCTTGCCATCAGCAACACTGGCAGGAATATCCTTAGGACTCTGACAAGCACCTGCAATGAACACACCCCGCGATTTGGTGTTTACAGGTTCGAGTTTGGGGTGAAGTTCCTTCATGAAGCCACCCTCGCTCCGATCCACGCCCATCATATGTGCAAGATGAGCGGTTCCTGGCGATGGGTCTATGGCCATGGTCAAGACTACCATATCGAAGTTCAAGCGTAGTAAACTACCTGTTCCCTGATCGAACACGGAAAAGCTGATGCTCCCATCTTGTTCCTCCACCATATCACTCGGAAAACCTCGTACAAATTGCACGCCACTCTCTCTAACCCGTCTATAGAACTGCTCGTATTCCTTACCCCCCGCCCGAAGCTCATGATAGATTATCCATTGTTCTATTTCGTCAGGATACAGCCTATGTGTCATTTCAGCATGTCTTAGAGTGTACATACAACCAAAATTGCAACACCAAGGACGATGATTCTCATCTCTGGATCCCGCACAGTTGATATACGCTATCCGTTTAGGAATTTCCTCAAACTCCGGGGGTAGGAGGATCTTGCCCTCAGTTGGACCTACTAGACTCAGTAGACGGCCATATTGACCTGCAGTCAATACGCGGCTGAATTTTCCTCCTCCATATTCGGGCAATTCCTCAATGTCCATCTCTTCGAATCCTGTTGCAGCTATAATTGCACCAACAGTAATCTCAATCTCTTCCTCTTCAACATCATATGAGATTGCATCACGGGGACACTTTTCAGCACATATCGTGCACCCATCTGTCCAGTGAGTACATGATTCCCTATCAAGGAAAAATACCCCAGGAACAGCCTGTGGGAAGGGTTTGTACACAGCCTTTCTCTCCCCAAGTCCAAGGTTCCACTCATTAGGACCTGTCACAGGACAGTTCCGCTCACAAGCCCCACAGTTAATACAGTTCTCGATGTTTACATATCTAGGCTTCTTCTTGATACGTACCTTGAAGTCACCATAGTCTCGCTCTATCTCAATAACCTCTGAGTAGCTCAGGAGCTCTATATTCTTGTGACGTTCTATTGCAGACAACTTGGGTGAAAGGATGCACATTGAGCAGTCAAGGGTCGGGAATGTTTTTTCTAGACGTGCCATATAGCCTCCAATTGATGTGTATTTCTCTACAAGGTAGACCTTGATGTCTTTGTCAGCAAGGTCAAGAGCGGTTTGAATGCCTGCGATTCCTGCACCAATCACAAGCGCATTCTTTTCAACGGAGTATTCCTCGAAACCGATGTCTTCGAGATTCTTAGCCCGTTCAATTGCTCCCACTACGAGGTCGTAGGCAATATTGTAGGCTTCTTCTGGTTTATCACCATGGACCCATGTGTCATGTTCTCTAAGGTTTGCTTGGGCTAAACGGAAGGGGTTGAGACCACTCTCTTCAAGTATCTCTCTGAATAACTGCTCATGGAGCTTGGGTGTGCAGGCTCCGATGACAACTCCTGTGAGGTCCTGTTCTTTGATTTTCTGAGCTATGGTATCTTGGCCATCTTTTGAACAGGTGAACATGTTTGATGTGGTAAACACAACACCAGGATAGTCCTTGAACTCCCTAGCGAGTTTTCTGACATTGATTACACCCCCAATGTTCGTTCCACAACTACAGATGAAGACCCCGATTCGAGGTTCATCTTTCTTCTTCTTTGTCAACTAGGATTCCACCTCCAGTTTCCCCCTAATAGGGCTAGGACCTAACTTCTTGATTTTCTCAACGAACTCTGTTACGATTTCCGAGAACCGGATCCCCATAGCAGCTGATGCAAAGTCGATACTTAACCTTCCACCAAGACCAATCTCCTCAAGCATGTTCTGCCAAAATTGGACAAAATCAGCTTGCATGAAATTACCAGCCAATGGATCATCACCACCATAGTGACATTCTGAGAGAAGACATCCTGTCACCAAAACACCATCCACTCCGTTCTCCAAAGCAGTCATTATCTGAATGGGCTCCACAGCTCCACTACAAGGCACTCTCACTGTTCGGATATTTGTTGGATAATGTAGGTGCATCAGTCC
>MEHG01000251.1 GCA_001940705.1 Candidatus Thorarchaeota archaeon AB_25 | reverse complement strand
ATTTGTCTATGTCTACAGGACCAGTGAGTACAAGTTCAGGGTCAAGGCGAATGCATGGCTAGGAATGGCAATCATTGGGAATCATGCATTCTTCGAGGCAAAGTGTGTTGTCGAACAGTATGATCTTGAAACTGGTGTACTACTCTGGAGTGGGGGTAACCACAAGGTTAGGGTAGATGTCTGGGATAACGCAGAGGATGAAGATTTAGAGGATGTCATCCAGATTCGCGTCTATGATAAGAATGGTCTGATCTACCATGTGGCGGGCTTTGATCCTCTATGTGGGGTCCTTCAGGGAGGTAACATAGTAATCCACACTGACAAGAAGAAGTAATGAAAATACCGATTCTTCTAGCTAGAATGAATAAGGACATAGTAGCCGCTTTGCTTATAGCTTAAAAAGCGGCTGCTATAACAAATTGATACTGTACTATCTTCTCCAGCAGTTTCTCGAGTAGACATACAATCCGATGATGAATAACAAAGCGGTCAATAGGAGCATCACAGTGACATCAATGAAGTTGAATGGATTGTATCCCATGAATTCTTCACCAACTGTGAGTACAGCAATCATGTTGTTTCCAATGCATATGGGGTTCACATGTACAAACGGTCTAAGTAATTCTGGTAAGTCAGGATATGGGAATGCGATTCCAATGAAGTAGATGAACATGACAATGGCAACTCCCACATGTGCTGCAGCTGACTCACTCTTCACAACACTTGCGATAATCAACCCGACACCAGCCGCAAAAAGCGTGATTACAGACGCCAAACCTACGATGAGAAGCAAGTCAATGGAGGTCACAATAAGCTCAGCTCCTAAGACCAGACCAAGCGCGATGATTACCAGACTACCAAATGCTGAGAAGACAAATACTGTTACGATTCTTCCTAGGCATTCATACACGGGGTTGACTGGCATTGAAGAGAGCTTAGAATAGAGGCCATGATCTCTATCTGCAGCTATTGAACCTGGGAGATTGCTTATAGCCGTGGCCATGATTAGGAGTGTTATCATAGCAATGACAAGGAAACCCCTCAGAGCTGGCATGAATTCCATAGGCACTTGTTGGAAGAGCACTAGTGGAAGTACAATTAGGAAAAAGACTGGTAGCAATATCGAAGATCCAATAATGGCTTTATCTCTGAGGAAAATCCTCATTGAGCGTATAAATGAAGCACGAACTTGACTCAATCCACTCATCACGCCTCACCTCGAATAGGGCATGCAGTAAGTTTGTAGAAGATGTCCTCAAGACTTGGAGGTCTTGTACCCACACTGAGCATGTCAAAGCCAGACTTTTGGAGTGTGTCCATAATCTTGGGAACTATCTCCCTTGGGTCCTCGCAGGTGAGCTCAAACGACTCCTCCTTCTCAATGACGATACAGTCATCACCAAGGCTAGCTAAGAGCAACATTAGTTCTTCCGTCCTTGGAGCTGCATCGATAATGATGGAACTCTTCAGCTCGCTTATATCCTTCAGTTCCTCAGGTGATCCCTCAGCCACAATCTCTCCCTGTATCATGAAACCCACTCGAGAGGCCATCTCAGCGTCTTCACCTATGTGTGTGACCAAGAGGACTGCTGTACCCTGTTCATTGATTTCCTGAAGTAGTGAGAGAAAGTCCTTTCTCACTGTTGGATCGAGACCTGTAGTTGGCTCATCCAGAAAGAGGATTTTTGCATCACCCAACAATGTTGTTGCAACCTCCAGCTTCTTTTTCATTCCTCCACTGTATGCTGAAACAGGTTTGTCCCCCTCATCTTCCAAGTCCATCATCTGCAGAAGGCTCTCAATCTTTGCCTTTGCCTGCGTCTTCGCTAGTCCAAGCAGATCCGCGAAGTACTCGAGGTTCTCCCTTCCTGTTAGGAAGTCTGAACAGAAGTTCTCCTGAGGTACATAACCAATGTGTTCTCTTGCCTCCAATCGGCCTTGGCAAATGTCATCTCCAAGTATTCTAACACTTCCTGCATCAAACGAGTTTGTGCCTGCCAATATTGATAGAAGCGTACTCTTACCAGAGCCATTTGGTCCCATCAGCACATAGAAGTCAGTTGACCTGATCTGCAGG
The DNA here is from genome assembly GCA_001940705.1 of Candidatus Thorarchaeota archaeon AB_25. Lineage (GTDB taxonomy): Archaea > Asgardarchaeota > Thorarchaeia > Thorarchaeales > Thorarchaeaceae > SMTZ1-45. Next base: position 695 of record MEHG01000251.1, on the reverse strand, counting down.
CTGACACCATCCAATACTTTCTTTCCATTGTAGCTCTTCGATATCTCTTGAGCATCCAATGCTATCATCGAACTAGTTGTCATGTGTATAACAGCGACACAATTCTACTTAAGGAGTGGATGAGTTCTGTAATGCAGAACAGGCTATCATTTAATGTCTGTTCGTACTCCATTCGTTGGTAGGGAACTCATATGGAGGAACTTGATAAAGTACTACAAGCTTTGAGCGTTGTTGAACGATATGAGGAGTATCTCTTCAGAAAGATTTGGGGAAGAGCGCTGATATTCATTGGAATAGTGCTTCCTCTAGGTGCTCTCGTCAGCATGAATGCAGTCCTTGTTGCGAATGTCATAGGATTGGATGCAAGTTTCATCTCGCTTCTTGCTAATGTGATTGCCTTAGTCCTCTGTTTTGGCTTCGTCACTTATTCCTTCTTTGACTCCTGGAAGACCGTGGCGAGTAAACCTGAGGGGAAGTCTACGGACTCCAAGCACGGTCCCCTGATTGGAATAGTATGGTTTGTTGCTTTTGTACTGACGGGACTGAGTCCTGAGTCCTTACGATTGGTTTCCCTACTCTGGGCAGCAAGTGCATCATGCCTTGCAACCTTTGTGATTCTCAGAGCAGTTGGTTCACATGGTCGGGTCAGAATCCTATTTTATCTAGGCATTTCCCTTGGTCTGGTTTCGTTTCCC
>MEHG01000250.1 GCA_001940705.1 Candidatus Thorarchaeota archaeon AB_25 | reverse complement strand
CGGCGTGAACTTGTCAATCTCATTCATGGTGGTTTCGCTATCAAGACCTGCTTTGAACTCGGCCGCAAGAAACTCACCAGTTGACACATCGACAGCTGAAATTCCAATCAAGTCCTCATGTTGAACAAGAGCAACAAGATAGTTGTTGGTCGTGTCATCGAGCATTGTACTCTCAAGGACAGTGCCCGGAGTGACAACACGAACGACATCCCGCTTCACTAGTCCCTTTGCTTGAGACGCATCCTCTACTTGTCGAGCTATAGCGACTGTGTGTCCGGCCTGTAGTAATCTAGCAATGTATCCATCAACAGAGTGATTTGGCACACCACACATTGGCCATTTATCTACACCTTCACCCCGAGCTGTGAGGACAATGTCTAGAATTCTACTGGCAATCTTTGCATCCTCATTGAACATCTCATGGAAATCCCCAAGCTGGTACATCAGTATGCAATCGGGATATTGTCTCTTCAGTTGAAGGTATTGCCGTTGCATCGGGGTTTGTTTACTCACTCTTTCTCCCTACTTCTCATATCTGCGACTGACTCTCTAATAATGGCATCGACAAAATGGTTATGGTAGCAGATTCATCTTTTGTGGAAATACTGTCCATAAATGAACAAATAATCCTTTCAGATTGTAAGCTTTTGAGTTCGACCATCTTCCTCTTTTTCAAACTACAAGAAGGGTTTATACACTGGACCCGTTCAACCATCAGTATCAGCAATGGATGGTTCCAAAATGACACAACCATATGATGTTGCAATAGTCGGTGCTGGTCCAGCAGGTAGTACCGTCGCCAAGGTTGTGTCTGAGCAAGGTTTCCAAACAGTCGTAATTGATAGGAGATCTACAGTCGGACTTCCTGTACAATGTGGCGAGCTCATACCCACGTCTTCAGAGGTACGAAATCTATTCCCTCGCTCAAAGAGGATGCCAAAAGTAGTCCATGTCCAATCAGAGTTCATCACAAACAAGACACACTCAATTAGATTGGTGTCTCCGAATGGAAGTCCCTACGAGTTTCCTTTTGAGGCCAACATTGTAAACCGAGCCAAATATGATCAACACCTGGCAAATCTAGCAAGGGATGCTGGTGCTGAGTTACAACTTGGTTCCACAGTGACTGAACGTTCTCTCAATAATGAATTATCAATCAAATCCAAGCATGAGGGGGATACAGTCAGAGCGAGATTGGTTGTTGGAGCTGATGGTGCTCATTCAATTATAGCCAGGTCGCTCGGGGGCCATTTCATCCACTCTGAGAATGATCTCAGTCCATCTCTCCAATACGTAATGGATGGCGCTGATGTCGATTCATCAGTCGTTGAGATGTACTTTGGAGGTAGGATCGCTCCAGGAGGATATGCGTGGGTGATTCCTAAGGGCGAGGATCTCGTCAATGTGGGATTCGGAATGAGACGAAGTATTGCTAAGGATGATGCACCTCTTCGCACGTACCTTGACCGGTTTGTCTTCAAGACCCTTGCATCATCACTGAAAGGTGCTAAGATACTTAGTAGAGTTGGGGCTATCATCCCAGTGGGTGGGCCACTCGAGAAGACATGGTCGAAGAATGTGCTTTTGATTGGTGATGCTGCTGGTCATGTCATGGCATCAAATGGTGGTGGAATCCCGACAGCACTTTGTGGTGGTATGATTGCAGGGGACGTAATTTTAGGCCACTTGAAAGAGGAAACACCACTTTCTGAATATGAAGAACAATGGAGAGCAGAGTTTGGTCTAGAACTACAAACTGCTTTGAGAGTCCTTAGAGTCGCTGACACAGTTATGCCCTCTGATGCTATCACTGACATCTGTATGCGGCTTGCAGGAGTAAGATTTCTTGAACCAATGATACGATGTCGGTTGCCTCTCCCCGTTGATCTAGCTTCTAAAACTATGGTCAAGATTCTGAATCAGTTCATTTGATTCACTCGAACTAATGGAGCCTTTTCATCGCAAAATCGGCAAGAAGTAGAAGTAATTCCTCATTGACAAAATCAAATCCTCGAATTGCTGCTTTGGCTTGTAACATGAATTCCTTGGCAATCGCAGTTGAGTGCTCAATTGATTTACACTCACTAATTCTCTCAAGTGCGAAGTCTACATCTCCTTCATTCAGTATCTGAACGAACTCTTCCTTCTGTTTGGGTGTACTATTTTCAATCGCATGAGCAAGTACATAGTTACTACGACTTCCTCGTAGATCAGACAGAACTGTCTTTCCGGTTCCATTTTGTGTCGCAACAATATCGAGAATGTCATCTCGGATTTGAAATGAATAACCAAGCCTTTCTGAGTACTTGATTAGTGCTTCCAGCTGATTTTCGTTTGCATTACCTAACATTGCTCCAACTTTGGCAGCAGAAGTCATGAAAGAAACCGTCTTCATTCGAATGATATCAAGTGCAGCATTTGTAGTGTATGACTGAACCTTGTTCTTACTCATGAGGAGGTCTGCAGCTTCTCCTTCACACATCCTAATGCCCCCAGCTGCAACATATGTTAGAAGCTCGGGTGTTGACCTCTCACCTATCAACTTGATCGCAAGGGCTACCAATAGGTCTCCAGCTATGATTGCCATCTTTCTTCCATATTTGTTGTGAGTTGTTTCGACACCCCGACGCAAACTGTCTTCATCAATCACATCATCATGGATTAAACTGGCTGTCTGTACAAACTCAGTGGCAACTGCGAATGGGAGCGCATCGACGACTGTTCCGCCCACTGCTTCACAACAAAGTGTCAGCAACAGAGACCTGAGTCTTTTTCCTCCAGCTAGAATGAGATGACGAGTAGTCTCATAGAGCAATGCGGGTTCTCCATCTTCATCCAA
>MEHG01000249.1 GCA_001940705.1 Candidatus Thorarchaeota archaeon AB_25 | reverse complement strand
CATGTTGCTTTCAGTCATTCTTCTTGTGGAGAGTACGATTGTGCTCAGTATCCGCAGGATCAATATGCCTATTCAACGAAGCATTCGTGAGCCCGGAACCTGGATCTTTGTGTTCCTGCTAGGTCTGATCTATCTGGCCCATTACTTACTGATGTATGTGCCCCTGACCCAAGTGATTCTATCACCATACGGTCTTGATTTCTACTTCATGCCTCTAACCAACTATGACTGGTTCATCGTTCTACTTGGATCTCTCCCTGCTATAGTTGGTGTTGAGCTGTACAAGTGGCGCTTCAGGAAGAGGGATATCGACCTATAGGTTTCGGTGCTCAACAACTACATAGTTCGGATTGACAATGAAGAAGTAAGACAATGGAGAAGGAATATTAACCCATTTTGAATCAGTCCATGTAAACAAGGAGTAGAATCAGAATGAGCCTTCAAGACTTGACAGAAATGATAATTGAGCTTGAAATCGATGATGTTGCTGGCGCAGTTCAACAGCAGATAGATGCTGGTGTTAATCCTCAAGATATTCTGAAAGCTCTCACATCTGGAATGGATGAGGTTGGTCGAAGATATGAAACCGACGAGTACTTCCTCGCAGAGCTTGTTTTAGCTGGAGATACAATGAAGGCTGCCTTTGAGGTTCTAAAACCTCATCTGAAATCTGGTGAAGCTAGTGACAAAGCTCCTATTGTGGCTGCCACAGTGAAGGGTGACAATCACGATATTGGAAAGAACATCCTCGTCTCTATGCTTGTTTCTGCTGGTTTCGAAGTGGTTGACCTAGGTATGGACTGTCCCACAGAGAAGATAGTTGAAGCTGTCAGAGAAACAGGGGCTAAAGTAGTCGCACTCAGTGCTTTGCTCACAATGACCATGAAGGAGATATCGAATGTTGACAAAGCACTTCAAGAGGCAGGTCTCCGTGACGGTGTCAAGATTATTGTTGGCGGTGCACCACTCAGTTTGGAGCTAGCAAAAGAGTTGGGTGCAGATGATTACAGTCCAGATGCCATTGATGGGGTGAAACGGATTAAAGCTCTATTAGAGTGAAAAAATCCTAATTGTATATACAATATATATTCTGACATGGAACTCTATAAATGATGGATTCCACCATAAATAGATGGAGATAACACCTTGGCACGAAAGACGACCCATAAAATTCGACTCATGAAGAAGAAGGGCAAGAAAATTGTCATGCTCACATCATATGATGCACCAACTGCTGCAATCCTAAGCGAGGTGGGTGTTGACATGATTCTTGTAGGAGACTCTGTTGGTAACTCATTGCTTGGTTATGAGAGTACAATTCCCGTCACTCTTGAGGATGTCATTCATCACAGTGCCGCAGTTTCTAGAGCGCGACCAGATTGTCTCATTGTGGGTGATATGCCATTCATGTCTTACAAGATCAGTGCAGAGCAAGCTCTCAAGAACTGTGGGTTGATGCTTCAAGAAGGAGGAGCAGAAGCTGTTAAGATCGAAGGTGGATCCAAATCTGTTGTGGACATAGTCCGGACTGTTGTAGATGCAGGGATCCCAGTAATGGGTCATATCGGTCTCACACCCCAATCCATCTACCAACTAGGTGGATATCGAATTCAGGGTCGTACTGCAGATATGGCTGAGGTGATGGTGGAACAGGCTGTTCAGTTAGAGGAAGCAGGTGCGTTCTCAATGGTTATCGAACTTGTGCCTTCTGAAACTGCTAAGTTAATCACAGAGACCGTGAAGATTCCCACGATTGGTATTGGCGCTGGTCCTCACTGCGATGGTCAGGTACTTGTGCTCTGGGACATGCTAGGCCTCTTTGAGGATTTCAAACCAAAGTTTGTCAAGAAGTATGCCAATGTTCGAGAACTGATTAAGAATGCAGTGTCTGAGTATTCACAAGAAGTGCGGGATGGCAAGTTCCCTGATGAGGCTCACAGTTTCGAGATGACAGAAGAAGAAACCGGACGTCTCTATGGTCGTACAAAACCTAGAGAGGATTAATCATAGTTTCCACTGAGATTACAAATAGATTGCAAAAATAAGATAGAATCAAGCCCTCTGGGAAGAGGGCTCAATGAGGAGTCTACTCCTCTTTCTTCTCAATTACTTTGTTGATGGCCTTGATGAGAATCTCAGGATCGATACCGTGAGCCTGTGCACCTTGCTCAATGGTTTCATACCTTGCAGCCGCGCAGCCGTAGCAATGCAATCCGTATTCTAGGAATGCACCAGCTGACTCGGGCCACTTCATGACGACTTCACCAATGCTCATTTCTTTCGTTACTGCTGCCATTGTGTTCACCTTGTTAACAATAATTAATTATCGTTCTACATCCATGATTTGAAATTTGAGAATATATACTTTGCTTTTGATACTATAGTATCATGTTCTCAAGTTCCATCTCTTTGAGAATTTCTGGGAACACTGCATAGAGTGGTTTGATCTTTGAGAGAAGACCCAACGCTTTAGCAACTGAACCATCCAGTTTGACCTGTCCTCTTGCCATTGCCACTGTTGTGTTCAGCTTTCCTTGCCAGAACTTGTTAGTGGTCTCAGACTTTGACCAGACCTTAATCTCAGGTTCTACATCACTGTCGAACGTCAGCGTTCCAATCTCACCATTCGGTCCAGGGTCTCTGAAGTTGATTGTAAAGTTGACCTCGGGGTCCACAACATCAAAGCGGACAACTACTTGTGACTTGGCTAGTTTTTCAATTATCTCGGGAAAAGTTAACGCTTTCTCCCAGAATTTGTTGAATACTTCCTGAAACTGCTCTTTACTTTCGAAGGATGGCATTATTTGTTACCTCCAACTAGCAAAATCTCTACTGAATCACAATAGAAGTCTTTTGGATTCTCT
>MEHG01000248.1 GCA_001940705.1 Candidatus Thorarchaeota archaeon AB_25 | reverse complement strand
CGTCAATCTTGCGGCAGGCGAAGGACATCCCAGCTCCGTGATGGATCTTTCGTTCGCGTCTCAGTTCAATGCTATGATCTGGATGGCTAAAAATGGAAAGGGCCTCAAACCGGCGGTCTATGAATTTCCAAAAGAACTAGATCGTGAAACAGCGCTCATGAAGCTCCACACTATGGGAATTGCAATTGACGAATGGACCGAAGAGCAGAAGCGCTACGCTAAAGCATACAATGAAGGAACATAGAATAAATGAAGTGTGAGGGGTGACCCTCACTAGTTCCTTATCACTAAGTAGTGTTCACCATGCACGATATATGACAAATAGGTGCCCAACAATCTCAGAAACAAAGGCACATATTACCATTATAGCTGAAAGACCAGCTGCTTCCGCTAGTGAATAAACAAAGCAGGAACCTACTACTATATTCAGAAACCTATATCGTTTTGATACAATCAGGAAGAACATGCCTTGGAATCCGCCCCCTAGCAACTTCGCAAGTATCAGATTTTTCCTAAATGCATTGACTGACACTGAGAACACATTGGCAGTGAATTTGATTTCAACTATAGTTACTCCTGAAACCATTGCGCCCACAATATGACCAAGTTCGTGAATGAAACCACTCAAGAGATAGAGGGAAGGATAGAGCAGGATTAATATGAAGAATTCGCTCTTTGAAGGTCCTTTATTCAACAATTCCTCCTCGCTTTCCCACCATTGGCGAAAAATCATCCATGTTTCATACACGCATCTATGACATGTTTCGAAGGCCCTATTTTGACATCTATCACGCAATCAAACACACCTCAATTGGGAAATCTAAATCTCTACACTATTTGTCTCAGGTCATTCTGACACATTTGACTACGATAGAGTTCCATCCCTCCCACCAGTACGTCTTGCATTTTGGCGGCTCTGTCTAGTTTGTGAACGACGAAGAAGTAGGATGAAATTGGATCCTTCCTTTGGCTGACCTTCAATTCTATCATCTACTCGAATGAAACCCCCATAGTTCTCTAATACATGCCATACGAGAGTAAGGTCTAATCCTAGCCCACGTGAGCTATGGTGTTTTTGTGATAAGTGATTGAAGATTTCTGATTTTTCTTCATCGCTCATCCCTGGACCATGGTCTTTGAGCTGCAATTTTAGAAATGATGTTTGAGATAACGATTCGACTTCAACATCTAACTGAACGATGGTTCTAGTATCGTTTCTCATATGGTAGTGCAGTAAACTCTTGAATACTTCAAGGAGGAATTCATCAGCTGTCACATAGTATTGACCTGATTCAAGACTAGTGGTTAGGGCTAATTTCCTATGAGGGTAAGTCTTCTCAACTAACTCCTTGGCCGCATGGAATGTTTCTCCTAAATCACAGCTGAGCAAGTGAGGCGCTCTTCTGGCAACTCGCCAGAGTTCCATAATGTTGGAGAGAAAATTAGAACTACGTTCCACCTCATTCACTCCCTCTCGAAAGAGATTCTCTAATGGTTGAGGGAGTTCATTTGTTGAAAGAGCGTCTGCAAGAATTGTAAGAATTTCTTTGTTGAAGTTTGTCAGATCATAGGTAATTAGATCTAAAATTGTTTCAACTCTACTCCGTTCATGTATTAGCGCATCGCGAACATCGGTTTGCTTGTTGAGATCCCGAAATATTGCACCAGCAGCTTCAATATGTTTGTCCTTGTATCGAGGAAAGAAGATTCCTTCTACCTTTACAGGATTTCCTGTTTTTGTTTGAAGGGTGGTAGTAAAGTCGTGGAAGCTTTGACCGTTCATTACTTTTGAAAGAGCTTCTTCTGTTTTTCGAACATAACCAGGAAAAACAAAATCCTTCAACTTAATGCTGTCAGTGTCGTCTTCTGTATATCCTAAAGTACGTAACCAAGTTGGATTAACATATTCAAGAGAGCCATCAGGTCTGATACTCTGAATCAATTCGTGAGCATTATCCAGAAAAGCACGAAGCAATACTTCGTCTTTGATTCTACTCATCTAGTTTATGTCTCCTGTTCCTTGTGCAAGGCTGTGAATTTCTTCCGGATATTTTTTCAATCTATAATTATGCATAATTCCGTTCAGCTCACCGGTTTTGTTAGATATGGAGTCCAAGAAGCTTGGCAGTCGTTTCGGATTTTACGAAGCATTCGCTCGACGACCCTCCCTACGTATCGTTTTGAGAGCTGCTCGCCCATTTCCGTAATGAAAAACTCTAGCGCATTAGCCATATCATCCAAATCCGTTGGCGTCATACTCTCTTCGAGTTTACATTGAGCTTGTATCCTATCTGTAAGCATGACCCTACTGATCCAAGGATGATGGGTCCCCCCCACTCTACGAATTGTGTCAAAGATTTGTTTCATTTGCTTATGACCAATTATCGAGGCCCCTCGAGAGGAAAGAAGTGAGAGAATGCATTCATTGAGGAGAACTCGACGGCGTTCCACAGAAATTCTCTGGACAAAGCCTTTATTGACAAGAGTACCTAGGTCATCCAGAAGGACTTTCAATTCATCTTCATTCATGCTTCTCGTGAAATGAATTAATGGTGCGCGACCATCAAAACGGGCAATCACATTCAAACTTGCATTTGTCAAATTCAGTGGGTTTGTCTTTTGAAATAGTATTGTTGATGTTCCTTCTGATAGTGTAAGGATATCAGTTTCTGCGGGGATGAATTTCAGATAAACTGTATTGTACCAAAATGCTTTGGAAACAATCTTAATCACTTCCTCGATTTGAAGGTTCTGAAACTCAGCTATCTCTCTGACCGTTTGTGCACCCTCGATACCGAGCAGAATCTTTGAAACAGAAAAAGCAACACTTGGTAATTCAAAATTAGAAATTGCACTCCTCCATTC
>MEHG01000247.1 GCA_001940705.1 Candidatus Thorarchaeota archaeon AB_25 | reverse complement strand
CTTTGGCTGCAAAACTACAGGTGAAATTTAATGGCACATAGAAAGAAACATGCCCCTAGACGGGGCAGTCTTGCCTATCTTCCAAGAGGAAGGGCATCAAAGTTCCTACCTAGAATAAAGAACTGGCCTTCCTTAGTTGGAAACTCCGCAAAACTACTTGGTTTCGTCGGCTACAAAGCCGGTATGACACACGCGGTGATGACAATTGATAATCCTGATAGCCCTTTCCAGGGACAGGAGACTGTAATTCCAGTCACAGTCATCGATACACCGCCAATCAGACCATTCTCAATCCGTGGCTATAAACCGACACCTTATGGGGTCAAACTAGTCACCGAGGTTCTTGCTGAAACTCTCTCAGAAGACCTTCGGAAAGCAATGCCTTTTCCCAAAGAGTATGACTTCGGAGCCAAGATAAAAGAGTTCGAGGAACAACTTGACTCGCTTACTGAGATCCGGATGTTAATCCATACTCAGCCAAGACTTGCGGGAATAGCTAAGAAGAAGCCCGATGTTACAGAGTACAAAGTAGGCGCTCCAAGTGTCAGAGAAGCCTTTGAGTACGCTCAGAGCATTCTTGGCACTGATGTTAGAGTCGCCGATATCCTCGATGAAGGAATTCTAGTCGATAGCATCGCCGTGACCAAAGGTCACGGTTTTCAGGGTCCTGTACGCCGTTGGGGAATACGAATTCTCCAACACAAATCACGAAAGACAAAACGCGGTGTGGGCTGTATTGGTCCATGGACTCCCTCCAATATCAGGTACTCAGTACCTCGTCCAGGACAGACCGGTTTCCATACTCGTACCAGCTTCAACAACAAAGTCTTGAAGATGGGCGAGCGTGGTGAGGAAATTACGCCCTCCGGAGGTTTCGTGAATTACGGCGTGATTCGCGGCGACTACATAATGCTTCATGGATCTATCCCTGGTACAGTGAAGAGACCAGTACGATTCAGATTCGCTATTCGTCCTAAGAAGGGACACGTAGATGCACCTACCCAGGTGAGCTACATCAGTACATCATCGAAGCAATAGTGGAGGTTGATAGTTATGGCAAGCGTAAAGACATTCTCATTGAAGGGCAAGGCTACAAAGGAATCAGTTGCACTACCCTCACAGTTTGAAACGCCCTATCGTCCAGATGTGATTAAGCGAGCCGTTCTGGCTGTTCAATCACGGAGATATCAGCCCCATGGTGTTGATGAGCTGGCCGGAAAGCGTAACACTGCTCAGAGTTGGCAGACTGGACATGGTAAATCAAGAATGCCCCGTGTGAAAGGAAGTGGTACTGGCGCCGCCAACAAGGCTGCGTTTGCTCCCGGTACAGTTGGTGGGCGAGTCGCACATCCTCCAGAGTCTAGGAAGGTCATTGTTGAGCGGATAAACACGAAGGAGAACCGTTTGGCTATTCGGTCAGCTATCGCAGCTTCTGCAAATCCCGAGTTCGTAAAAGCGAGAGGTCACAAGATAGACGGCGTTCCTCAGATACCTTTGGTTGTGAGCGATAAATTGCAGTCCCTATCCACAACAAAGGAGGCCTTTGAAGCATTGATTTTCTTAGGCTTAGGGGATGACCTTGATAGAGCCCGGGACGGTCGTAGTATCAGAGCTGGTAAGGGCAAGATGCGAGGTCGTAAGATGAAGACTCCCAAGTCACTACTCATTGTTGTAGGCGAAGACTCGGGCATCTCAAAAGCTGCAAGAAATCTCCCCGGAGTGGATATCACAGAGGTTCATGGACTGAATGCAGAACTTCTTGCTCCTGGGACACATCCTGGACGCCTAGTGGTCTGGACAAAGTCCGCCATTGACAGGCTCGAAAAGGAGAATCTGTTCGTCTGAGGTGAGCAAATGAGAGATCCAAATGAAATCATTATCCGCCCTGTCGTGACAGAGGCCAGTCTTGAGGCTGTGGATGAAGAGAACAAACTCATCTTCTATGTAGTTCGAACTGCAAACAAGAACACAATCAAGTGGGCTGTTGAAACCCTCTATGATGTTGTGGTCGAGAAGGTTAACACACTCATAATGCCTGACGGAAAGAAGAAAGCACTAGTGAGACTGGCGCCTGAATACAGTGCCGCAGAGGTTGCAACCAACCTCGGGATATTCTAAGGAGGCATGTAAATGGGTAGACGAATTCTGGTACAACGGAAAGGTCGTGGTACTACTCAGTGGAGGTCTCCAAGCCACAAGAAGATAGCACCGGCAAGACATCCCAAGTGGGCTCCAAATAAGACCTACATAGGCACAATTGTGAACCTTCATCATGAATCTGGCAGAGGCGCACCCCTTGCTGAGATCAAGTACGAAGGTGAGTCCAAGATTCATTACATAGTTGCACCTGAGGGTGCCAAGGTTGGACAAATAATCGAATGTGGTGACGATGCTAGATTAGCAAATGGCAACACTCTGATTCTTGAGCACATCCCCGAAGGTACTCCTGTCTATAACATAGAAGGAAGTCCTGGAGATGGTGGAAAGTACGTAAAATCATCAGGTCTTGCTGCTACAATAGTGTCAATTGACAAGACTAAGGCAATGGTCAGACTTCCAAGTGGTCGACAGAAAGCATTCAGTCCAAGATGCCGTGCAACAATCGGTATTGTGGCTGGTGGTGGTCGCCAAGAGAAGCCATTCCTGAAGGCTGGTACGGTTTGGCACCATACCCGTGGAAAGGCTCGAAAGTGGCCTGTTGTCAGAGGTGCTGCTATGAATGCTGCATCCCACCCACATGGTGGTGGTTCTCACCAGTCACCAGGTAGACCGACCACTGTTAGTAGAAATGCGCCACCAGGTCGTAAAGTTGGTAACATCGCGGCTAGGCGAACTGGTCGCAAAAAGTAGGTTGAGATGAGAGGGATTCCCTCTCTTCTTC
>MEHG01000246.1 GCA_001940705.1 Candidatus Thorarchaeota archaeon AB_25 | reverse complement strand
AGTTTCCTCTGGAAAAAGCATCAGATGCTTTTGAAGCAGCTCTAGAAAAGAGCACTTCACAATCTATCAAGGTTCAAATTACTTACTAGATAAATGCGAATGAAAAGAAAAGGGTGATTATGTTGTCAGACGGAGAACTTACTTGGGATCTATGCAATGAACTAGTTGCTGGAGAGATAGCAACACGCTGTTTAATTGTGTCATATCTTATCCATAGACTTCCCGGAAAATACGGTGATGAGATTCTAGAAGATCTTAAGAAAGTAAATTACGATGCTGGATACGTCGCTGGGAAGAATGCAGCTAAAGGTGTAGGGAAGAATGATTTAGTAACACTGGGAGAGCTTTTTGGAAATACACAAGTATTCAACCCAGAGATTGTTGAGATCTCAGAAGATCGTGCAATCATCCATTGGCGTAGATGTCCAGTACCAACTCTTGTCCCAGCATTTAAAGAAGAGGGATTGTCTGAAGACTACCTGAAAACGGTGTGCCCAATTCTGGAGCTTTTCGATAACGGGTTTGTCGAGGGCTGGAATCCTGAACTAGAAACACAGACACCTCCAGAAGCGGGAGAAACAGGCCTTCAGAAGGGTGGTGAATTCTGCACAGTTATCATCACAAAGAAGGGGAAATGAAAACTTCAGAACTTCTAGGAACAAAATTGTCGACTTGAAACGTAGTGTCAACTATACAGCTTTACTTCCAGGAGAATCGACCTCCTTATACCATTTCTTTGATGTGCCCACCCTCGCCCTCATCTTCCAAGATCTGCTCTTGGGCTCGTTATCTAACCTCTTAATGAGCGCATCAATTCTACTACTAACAACATCCTTATCGCTCTCATCGAGGACATCGAAATTTCGCATTAGGGATGCAACTTTCTTCAGATTGGTTGTCACTGTGTAATAGAATCCCCATTCCTTTGAAAGAATCTGGGAAATATGCTTCGCATTGATTGTATCCTTATCCGTGTCTCCTAGTTCGTGAGCTAAAAAGAGCATTGTTGTATCAATGATATCTTTCTCACTGATTTTGATAATCTGCATCTTTTGCAGCAACAACTCCGCAAGTGGAACTGTTGGATTATCAATCTCTAGCCTTTTCTTATAATCGATTTTGTGACACATCTCGAGACGATCCAGAAAAACATCGATATGTCTTCCGTCAGTGTTGTTTTTGAAAATCATCCTTCCTCCAAGTGCAAAACTAAATGACAACAAATGTCTTGAATAGTTCTGACTCTCGAAGAATTTCTCTATCTTGGAAGATTGTTTTTCATAGGCAACAAAATCTATGTCAGTGATGAACCTGTCAAGTTTCTCGTGTAGATATGCATGTTCTGGACTGTGAAGTCTGATTGCTATAGCTCCCATCAGTCTGAGGATAATTCCTTGTTCATTTGCTTCTTCAACAATTCTGAGTGCTTCAGGGACAAATTTTTTTTGTTCTTCCAAATCAATATCCATAGCGGACACCTAAATAAACTACAAATCACGCGAGGGGATTCTGAAACCTTTAAATATCTATTTCGGCCGCTGCTATAAGAGGTTTAATATTGACGCGTATCTTCTTTTCTTGTGATGCACATGGCAGTGTTCCTGTGCAGAAAAAAATGGTGAGGGTTCATGAAGCTTACAAATGCGACATCGTTATGATGTGTGGAGACCTCACAGGCAAAGCATTGGTGCCAATAGTCGAGGAAAAACCTGGATTGTGGTGGTCTTCACCATATGGCAATAAGGAGAAGTACAAGTCGGAGAAAGATTTGGACCGAGCTAAGCAGATTTACGAGAGGAGGGGCTTCTACTGGTTTATGACAACAGAACCTGAGTTAGAGGACCTCCAGGCTAGCCCAGAAAAAGTTACTGCATTATTCAAGGAACTGATGCTCAAACGAATGGAAGAGTGGATTACTCTAATAGAAGAGAAAATACCCTCGAATATCATGGTTGTCGTAAGTCCCGGCAACGATGATTCGCTTGATATAGACAATCTGATACAGGCTAATGACAGGATCACTTTTCCTATTCATCAAGTCGTTGATATTGATGATAAGCATCAGATGATATCATGTGAGTATGTCAACTCAACGCCGTGGGACACACCGAGAGAATGTCCTGAGGATGAACTATTAGAGAAGATCCAAAAGGAATTCAGTCGTGCTGATTCATATGAAGGACTTATCTGCAACTTCCATGCACCTCCCTATGGAACAGTGATTGATTTGGCCCCCAAGTTAGACGATAAGGCTCAGGTTAAGGTCAGATACGGTACTCCTGAAATGGTCCCTGTTGGAAGCCATAGTGTACGACAGGCTATGGAGGAATTTCAACCCCTTCTAGGTCTACATGGACATATTCACGAATCTGCTGGTTTGGAGCATATTGGACGTACTCTCTGTGTGAATCCGGGATCATCATACACGCAAGGCATGCTGAGCGCATTCGTAATAGACTTGCCTGAAAATCCTAATGATGAAGCTATAGCAATCATTGTTTCTGCATGAATCAGTATTTGGAGATTAGTACTGTGTCAAGAAAGAATAGACGCAATGGGGCGGCAAGTCGGAGAGAGTCAGGAGTTTCAAAGACCAAAGAAACCGACCCAGATGACATTCGAAAGGCAATCTATCATATCGATGCCTACAGGTCGCACATCTACTATAATCTCAGCTTCGTTGATGATATGGTAGAGAAAGGAACTCTCGGAAGCGAATTCGAACAGAACTGGAAAAAGCTCAAACGAAAACTAATCAAGATGGCTAAAGGTGCAACTAGCAATCCTGATACAATACGACTTGCTAAATACCAATCATACACAGAAGGAATATATCAGGTCGCTGTCCCCATTGTTTTCGTTGTTCTGATTATCGGATTGGTTGCACCTCGAACTCCTATAATCGGGGCAATTGCCCCATATACTATGCTTACTGCTTTTTCAGCAATGATTATTGGTCTACTAGGCAGGTACATTCTAGGTGATCGGATTAGAAG
>MEHG01000245.1 GCA_001940705.1 Candidatus Thorarchaeota archaeon AB_25 | reverse complement strand
TAAGGCATTAATTCCTCCATCAGTATTATAGACTTTTGTTATTCCAGCGAGTATTTTATGAAGGGAGTACTCATGATGATACATAACCAATGGATGTGTTTCCATGAGTTTCGATATTTCCAAGGCGATGACCATTAAGCTATCTTCAGAGCTTCCTTCAGAACCTGTATTTGATCCGCAGTATAGACGGGCCCCAAATAGAGGGTATGACCTTACACCGGCTGAGACTGTTGTGGCCGTCAAGAATGCACTACGTTATGTGCCTGAGAGTCTTCACGAAACTCTTGCCCCTGAATTCCTCAACGAACTCATAACAAGAGGACGCATCTACGGCTATCGATATCGTCCAACTGGTGCAATCAAGGCTAAGCCTATTGACACGTACAAAGGCATTCTAGAAGCTCGAGCAATGCAGTTGATGATTGACAACAACCTGGATTTCGATGTCGCTCTATACCCCTATGAACTCGTGCTTGCTACAATATTGTTTCGAGATTTAGAGTGTAAGTTAACTTGTGTATTTGTTGCATTCTTCACCATTAGAATCGAAAATCAAGGGCGTGAATAATGTGTCAGTCTGGTCTCATAGACGTATAGGCATATTCCTAACTACTTGGAATCTAGCGTCACCATTTTACACTGTCATTCCAATAGATCATCTCAACCACACCCTATTTTATGCAGCACTATGGGCATACCTGCCCGGAGGGAATCCAATCTCACCAACTCCTTTGGTGTTTGATATCACCATACCTCTGTTTTTTCTCCCCTTCTATGCCACCGGACTCGTCATCGCTTGGCTTGCGTGGAAAGGAGCCATTGAGCG
This sequence comes from Candidatus Thorarchaeota archaeon AB_25, assembly GCA_001940705.1. Taxonomy (GTDB): domain Archaea; phylum Asgardarchaeota; class Thorarchaeia; order Thorarchaeales; family Thorarchaeaceae; genus SMTZ1-45. The sequence goes on along the minus strand of MEHG01000245.1, from coordinate 2,172 downwards.
CGATCTGACCAGAGGAAGATATGTAGAAATAGTCATACTATTGCAGGTGATTCATGTCCTTATTGTGTGGCTCATCTTGCCATGCCCCATCTCGAGTAGTCCTCATCTGTGCCTTGCAATACCAACCACTGGATTAGTGGCGCTGCTGTTTAGGTCCAAGGTGGTCGAAGAGATAACCACACCGTGGATTGAACAAGACACTATTACGGTGCAAGACTGATTCTAGAGCAGGACCATATTTATCACGGAACCCTTCTGAATCTATTCTGTTGTTTCATCCCTCATAGAGGGGGTATCCTATGTGGAAGAGGAACGCAGACCTGTTAGAAGAAACATTTTAGTCATGTCTGTAGGGAACACGATAACAACCTCCGCAAACTCATTATGGATAATGTTCATGCCCTATTTCTTCGCGGATGTAGGAATTACCCCCTTCTTCATTGGAATCATTTTCACAGGTCTAGCAGTCTCTCGGTCTGTGGCATCACTGATTGGAGGCAGAATCGCTGATAGACTAGGCAGAAAACCAGTCATCAGCATTGGATTCGTAATCTACACAAGCGGAGCACTAGTTATTCTGGTATCTCTGATATATGTTTCAACCGGACCAACTCTTACAGGGCTTCTTTCAGCAATTGGCTATATGTGGATGATGGCAGGTAGCGGTTTCCTAAGACCTGCATCGTCAATGCTACTGATTGAGAGTAGTCCAGAGAAACGAAGAGGCCTCTCCCTGATGTTCACTACACGATTCCTTCCCTCAATTCCTCCTGCAGTTCTGATTCTTGTTGGTACATCATTATACCTCAACGATCAGTTCTGGCTTGCCCTTACATTGGGATTCTTTGGTCTATTGTTTGTACTTGTGTTATTCATTGTTTTTCTGCAAGAAACTCACTCTGGGTCAATCAGTAAAGAGCAAGATTTGATTAAACCTCCCCGTGTTCGTTCAGATTGGTTCCTTATTCTACTGGTAGCTGCATTTGCACTTGATGGATTATCCAGCAGTGGACTCTCATGGTATGTACCTATTTTCGTAGGTCGGTCAAATCTAGATTTCTATGGAGTAATGATCTCTGTATCAACCCTGGTCATTGCATTTTCAGCATTGGCTTCTGGTGGACTAGTAGACAGGATTGGAACTCGAGCTGCAATATTTGGAGGTTGGATACTACTCGCAGTTACTGTTATTCTATTCTCACTTAGCACCCAGCCACTTGAGATGCTTGTCTTTTACTCAATCTGGGTTGGTTTAGACATGGTAGATGTATCAGTACCACCTCTTGCCATCGCTGAGAAATACCCGAAGGAAAGACGTGCATCGATACTGGGAGTTTATTCGATGTCTGTGTCTCTTTTGAGCATGATTGGACCTGCGTTGATTTCATTTACTCTTCTTCTTGGAGAAAATGTACCCTTTTACTTGAAAGCTATAATGAACTCCATTGGCGTTGTGCTCTTCATAATTGCCGTCAGAACTCGTCAAGTCAAGGATGATGAAATTCTCAATGAAACCTCCAAATGAGCTAGAGAGTCCATTCCTCAATAATTAAACTCGTGAGCCCCAACATGCATCTTACCTGATACTACTTCTCCTTTCCATGGTCCACGTATTTCAATTAGATTCAACACATTGTACCCCTGTTTCCTGAGGAATGTGATAATTGCATCGTTGTTCGGATGAATCCAGTAATAGACCGTATCTCCGTCGAGACTCCTTGCCAGACTCTCAGCTTTGGCGTGCAGCTTTGATGCTATGCCTTTACGTCTGTAAACTGGAGCAACAAAGAGTGATTCAGCCCATACAACATCTTCGTCAACACGACTAATTAGATATCCAACTATTGTTCCAGCATCAGAAGCAACGAAAACTGGAAATTCCTTCCTAAGGTAATCATGCAATTCTTCCTTTGCAGAAACAAGGTCTAGTTTCACGTCAAGTGACTTCAACTGGGACAGCTCGACCCTGAACTCTGCTATGTATTGTATGACCTGTTGTTCATCCTTGAAATCATACTCTCTTATCTTCATTGACTTTAATCTCCATATAGTTCGGGAACTGAAACAGTTTCAAGTACAGGTCAAGTACCATACGGAAGGTAATCAATGATTCTAGACCCTAAGAAGTTCGACTAGCAGAACATTCAAAACCAGCTACAACGACCACGAAAA
>MEHG01000244.1 GCA_001940705.1 Candidatus Thorarchaeota archaeon AB_25 | reverse complement strand
GAACAGAGGTCTTGAGCTTGCGAAGGAAGCGGAGAAGACTGATGAAAATTGGAAGGATTGGGACTTACCGTTTATCTACGAAGCTCTTGCTCGGGCTCATGCAGTAGCTGGAAACAAGAGTGAGTGCAAGAAGTATGTGGAAACTGCTCAGAAAGCCATTGATGGCATAGCAGAGAAAGGAGACAGAGATGTCTGTCAAGGTGAACTTGACAAGGTCAAATGCTGATTTCTTTCGCAGACCGTAACTTGCATAAGATGGGGCAGTTCCTGCACAACCATGAGGAAACTACCCTATGTCCAAACTAGTGTGTTTGTTGAGGATAGAATGTCTTTTGGCGGTAATCAGTTAGATACATATTGGGATACAAACGAAAACTCTTCTCTAACCCAGGATGAGATGCAGGGAATGGCTCTTGAAATGAACTTCTCTGAGTCAACATTCTTGTTTGAGCCCACCACAAAAGACTGCATTATAAAAGTCCGTATTTTCACTCCAGGGGTAGAGATCCCTTTCGCGGGACACCCAACACTGGGAACCGCATTCGTTATGAAACACAAACAGATACTAGATTCAGAGAAGACGACTGCTTGGCTTCAACTTGGAGTAGGACCTATTCGTGTAGACTTCTTAGAAGATGATAATATTCGAATGATTCAGCCAAATCCTACTTTTGAAAATCCAATTGACGATTTCAAGAGGGTTGCAGAAGCGGTGGGACTTACAATGAATGATATAGATATGGACTATCCAATCCAGATTGTGTCAACAGGCTTCCCATATATAATCGTACCAATCAAGACCCTCTCAGCTTTGAAGAAAGCTGAGCCCGTTCCATCATTGTTCGGAACGAATCTTTCCAACTTAACCACGAAACAGGTCTTGATATTCTGTACTGAAACTAACTTCCCCGATTCCCATGTTCACGCTAGAATGTTCGCTCCAGAGGTGGGGGTCGTTGAGGACCCTGCGACGGGTAGTGCAGCTGGTCCACTTGGTGTTTATCTTGAAAAGTACAAGGTTCTTAAGAATCACAAACTTGGCGAACCAATTAACATCGAGCAGGGGTACGAGATAAAAAGACCAAGTAAACTGGTTGCAAGAGTTCCGTATGAAGGTTTGACAGAGGTTCATGTATCGGGAAAGGTCAGACTGGTCGCAGAGGGAACATTCTATCTTCCATGATTTGGCTTAATTCTATTGAGACATATGGACTAAGAAGCTACATATGTAGGAGAAAAACCACTCCCTTGAGGTCGCAGTTATTGAGTGTCAGGATGCCAGTCTACAAGACCGTTCTCGTTGGTGAGGGTGGTGTTGGTAAGACTAGCATTGCTGTTAGATACACCGAGGACCGCTTTGATCAAAAGATGAAGATGACCATTGGAGTCAACTTCGCCACTAAGAAAGTACGGGTTGGAGGTACTGACCTAACCTTGCTTTTATGGGACCTTGGGGGTCAGCCTAGGTTCCAGGATGTCATATCGGACTACTTTATAGGTTCAAAGCTTGCTATTGCAGTCTACGATGTCAATCGGATTTTTACACTTCATAGACTAAGACACTGGATTGATAGACTGCACACCGCAGTACCTAGTTGTGATATCTTCTTAGTGGGAAATAAGATCGATGAACGTATTGAAGGGATGGGAGTCACCCTTGAAGACGCACAGGAGTTCGGGGCGGAATTCGATGCACAAATCTTCGAGGTTTCCGCGAAGACCAGTGAGGGTGTCTTTGAGATGTTCGATGCTGCAGGCAAGCATTTGGCTGAAAAGACTCAATAACCTCGCCTTTTTATCAAACGTTGTGAATAGTTCCTCATGCAATTTGAGAGCGTGGTCATCCGGATTTTCGATGTAGACTTCATGTTGTTCGATCTGCTGTTCACTGCAATATGGATAATCGTGCTCTACAAGAAAGGGTACATCAAGCCACTCATTTTCGGATTCTTTGGAATCATGATCAATATGCTCATAGACTATGGAATCTGGTACGGTGTCCAAGGTATTCGAACGGTTGAGGGTCTACCCCTGTGGATGTCACCATTTGCATTCTTTGTCTACTTCTCAATAACCTATGGGATGATAGAGTATTCATACGTACAGGCCATGTTTTCAATTGATATTCAGAAAGAGAATGCGATGCAAGAGATGCTTCGTTGGTCATTGTTCCTCTTCGGTGGGTGGCTGTTGTTTGGTCTACTTTCATTTGCCATTCCGATTAGTGACGCAGAGGTCACAGTGCAGAGAGTGATGACTGGACAGAGGATATACCAAGTCTATGGAATCATTGCTGAGTATGCTCTACTTGCGATACTAGCATACATGGGGAAATTCGGTCTTAGTTGGAAGAAAATACTGTACATCTTCTCAGTAGGTTTCTTTGTCCACTTCTCCATGGAAACCACTCTCTTACTCTCAGGAATAAGGGTCCTTGACTTCTTTAATCTCATATTCAACAGCGTAATCGAGTTCAACACAGGTGCACCGATCCTGTATCTTCTACTTTTTGCTGTAGTACCATTCTTAGAGGAAAAAATGGGTCGTGGAAATTCACCATAAAGATTGCAATCAGGTCAGCGATTTTCTGAAGAAGATCTCTCCAATACCTCCTTCATTGATTCCAGAGATGATTCCAGACTCAACAAATCCAACAGATCGATGCCAAGCTTGAGGCGCGGGTTCGTTAGCTTGTGATGAGCTGAATAGCACATCATGACCTCTACTTCTGAGGAATTCCTCAAGGTAAGCCAGTATCTTCTGTCCAATACCCTCTTTTCGATAATCTTCCAACACAAAGATGACTCCAATATATGGGATATTGGACCATAGGTACTCAAGTCGAAGATAGCCAATAGGTTCCCCATCCAGCTCTGCGATTATAATCTCATCATTGACTATCTTGTGTCTGATTACTTGCTCAGTGACATAGCTATCTGAAACAACACACCACTCAAGAAGCTCAGGTCCTGCAAATCTCACAATCACCCGCTCATTCACGCTCATT
>MEHG01000243.1 GCA_001940705.1 Candidatus Thorarchaeota archaeon AB_25 | reverse complement strand
TTGCTTTGAGTGTCAGGAACGATGCCCACAAGCTGTACGGGTCACGGACATATTCTTTGACTGCAAGAATCTTGCAGCTGAAGAGGGTCATATTCCAAGTAGTATTGTTGCACTTGGGAAAGAGCTCATAGAGAAAGGACAGCTCTATACAGTCACTGCCGATTGGGAACGGGAGGATTTGGATCTTGAACCTGACGTACCAGGGCTTTCAACTGAATCTGTGAAGAGAATCCTCAGTGAAACACGTACTGGTCGACTAGTCAAGGGAGGGGAATGAAGTGCCCACATACAGTCTCTACATAGGCTGCAGTGTTCCTGCGAACTATCCCAATTATGAAGCTTCAATGCGTCGAGTAGCAGAGTTCTTTGGACTAGAACTGGAATACCTGGCGGATGTCGCTTGCTGCGGTAGTCCGAACCTGAGAGCAATGGACTATTGGGGTTGGGTGCAAGTAAATGCTCGAACCCTTGCTATTGCTGACAAAATCGGATATGACATTGTGACCCCATGCAACGGATGCTTTGGGAGTCTAAAAGACGTTTATCATCTTCTCAAACATGATACTAAGTATAGAGAACGGGTCAATATAGAACTCGAAAAAGATGACCTCGAATTCAAGGGTATAAGCAAACCCCGTCATTTCATTGAAATCCTTTACACAGATGTGGGTGTTGATACGATAAGAAAGAAGATAGCAAAACCCCTTGATGGTGTCGGTATAGCGATTCACTATGGGTGCCATCTTCTTCGACCTGGAGATGTGACAGAGATTTCTCATACGATTTTAGATGAATTGGTGGAGGTCACTGGAGCACATGTTGTCGAGTATCCCCTATGGAAGCAGTGCTGTGGTGCCACAGTGCTACCAGTGGATGAGGATCTAGCTATCAGACTCGCTCGGGACAAGCTCAAATCAATGAAGGAGTCGGGTGCAGTCTTTGCAACCGTTGTCTGTCCTGCATGCTGTAATCAACTTGACCTGCAACAGCTAGATCTGAAAGAATCCTATGGTGAGGAATATAACCTTCCAGTCCTCTTCTATCCACAGATACTTGGTCTTGCAATGGGTTTTGATGAGAGTGAGGTAGGGCTTGAGATGAACAGGGTGTCTGCAACGCCTATTCTGAAACATCTTTGACTTGGCCTACTGCGCATTCCTTATATCGGGGACGTCCTCGAAACTGACCCACACAAGACCATTGGAAGTGAACATTCTGCCTTTGAAAATAGTCGTTCCGGTGAAGCAAGTACCTGAAGTCGCTGAGGTTCAAGTCAATGAAGAAACTGGCACACTCATTCGAGATGGTGTACCAAGTATACTGAACCCCTTCGATGAATACGCTGTTGAAGAAGCAATAAAATTGCGAGAAAAGTACGGTGGTGAGGTCACCATAATCACAATGGGCCCTCCTCAGGCGAAGGAGGCGCTGCTCAAAGCATTGGCCATGGGCGGTGACAAAGCCATCCATATGACTGATAGAGCCTTTGCTGGAGCTGATACATGGGTCACAGCACTCACATTAGCTGAACAAATCAAGAAGATGGAATTTGACATCGTAATCTGTGGCAAACAGGCTATTGATGGCGACACCGCACAAGTAGGGCCGGAGATTGCTGAATTGTTAAGTGTCCCACAGATATGCTATGTCCGTCATCTCGAACTGAGTGAAGATGAGAAATTTGTAATCGCACATAGAGAGACCGATGAGGGATACGATGTTGTGAGGGCAAAGATGCCAGTTCTTCTCACTGCTACGAAAGGTTTGAACGAGCCTCGACTCCCAAACATCATGGGTATAATGCAGGCCAAGAAGAAACCGATGGAGGAAGTTGATGCAGAAACCCTCGGCTATGATGTAGACAAACTTGGTCTCAAGGGCTCGCCAACTCAAGTGAGGAAGGTCTTTCCCCCTGAGAAGAAGAAAGGTGGGATCAAGATAGAGGCTGATGACCCAAAGGCTGCTGCGAAGGAGCTTGTTGAATTCCTCGCAAAGAAGGGGGCAATCTGAGATGACCTTGCATTACGATATTGATGCCTGCACTGGATGCATGCTTTGCACTAAGGTCTGCAACTTTGGTGCCATTGAGAAGGATGGTGACAAGGTCAAGTTCGACATGGACTTATGCGTACTCTGTGGTTCGTGCGAGGAAGTGTGTAAGGACAATGCCATCAAGATTGAAAGAAAGATCATCGACAAGGAATCTCTGGCTGAGTACAAGGATGTCTGGGTCTGGTGTGAGACCATTGAAGGACGTCTGAAGGGTGTGGCTCTTGAGCTTGTCACCAAGGGTCGTGAACTGGCTGACAAACTTGGTGAAGACCTGGTCGCAGTACTAATCGGTCATGAAACCGAGTCCCATGCAGATGCCCTAGTTCACCACGGAGCTGACAAAGTCCTAGTCGTAGATGAGAAGATATTCGAACATTACACAACAGATGCCTACACTATCGCATTGAACACTTTGATTGCGCCACGTAAACCAGCAGTGGTTCTATATGGTGCTACAAGTAATGGTCGTGACCTTGCACCACGTGTTGCTGCTAGAATGGCACTTGGTCTTACTGCTGACTGCACTGGTCTCGATATCGATGATGAGCGCCAGCTCATACAGACTAGGCCTGCCTTTGGTGGAAACATCATGGCTGAGATCATCTCACCCTACACTCGTCCACAGATGGCTACGGTACGACCAAACGTATTCAAACCAGAAGAACCTGATACTTCCCGTACTGGCGATATCGAGAAGATTGAGATGACTATCAGTCCCGTTCAGATTCGGACCAAGGTTCTGGAGTCGGTCAATGAATCTGTCGAGGGGATGAAATCAGTCGAGGAGGCTGATGTCATTGTCTGCAGTGGTCGAGGAATCAAAGATCCCTCAAATCTTGAGATGCCAAAACAACTAGCTCAGTTACTTGATGCAGCTGTTGGCGGCTCACGACCCATTGTCGATCTTGGATGGCTTCCACCAGCACAACAGGTCGGGCAATCTGGAAGGACAGTCTGTCCAAAGCTGTACATTGCTCTCGGAATCTCAGGAGCTATTCAACACGCCGCAGGAATG
>MEHG01000242.1 GCA_001940705.1 Candidatus Thorarchaeota archaeon AB_25 | reverse complement strand
GAGAAGGATCCTGAGGGAGAAGGAATAATTGTTACAGTTTACGACACACTCACTCAAGAGACCTTCAAAATTAAATCCGAGATGGTGGTCTTGGCATTAGGGCTCGAAGCGCCGCATGATGTAGATGAGTTTGTCAAAGCAATGGGAATCAACCGGGGCCAAGACGGTTTCCTTTTAGAGATGCACATGAAATTCAGACCTGTTGAAACAACAGTTCCAGGTGTGTTTCTTGGTGTGACCTATGCGAAAAGCGTGAGCGATTCGGTAAACCAAGCAAGAGGAGCTGCAAATGAAGCATGTATTCCATTGAACCTAGGCACTGTTGAGATTGAACTCCTAACCGCAGATGTTGACCAGGACCTCTGTGTTGGATGTGACTTATGTCACTACTCAGAGATTTGTCCATATGATGCTGTTTCAATGATTGAGATTGAGCCAGGTGTTAAAAAGAGCGTCACTGATGAGATGCGTTGTGAGGGGTGTGGTGCATGCTGTGCCATCTGTCCCACTGGGGCAAGAGACCTTCGTTGGTGGCGTGAGAAGAGTTTCATTGAGCAGACTGCGGAAATGTTGAGGGAGTGAACCGTGGTTTCATTGGATAGTCTTCTAGCAGCTTGGATTGTCCTGAATGACTTGCTGGGAGCTATGAGAGAAAAGGATGTTTTCATACCAGATTTGACCTATGCAGATTTCAGAAACTCGAAGATGAGTCTAGAGTATCTCCGTTCCTTTGAGAGTGAGATAAGGTCTGGAGACCAATATGATGCTGACACTCAGCTACAAATGGAGATGGAACTAACTATACAAAGACTGCATGATACTCTCATGATCTGGGCTGAGAAAAAGGAGGGAGTGGAATACAGAAACTCATGGGAATCTCGTTTTGCCGCAGCAATTAGGGGTGAGAGTGAGGAGTATAAACCAGACCCCCAAGTACACATCTCAGATATACCCAGAGAGAGGGATGTAGGATTCTTCCGTATCAAACTTCCTGAAGACATCCCAGTAGAGATTGTGTCAGAAATGGCAGAGGACTGCAGGGTAAATATCTCGCTAGATGGTGAACGACATCTGCAGGTCAGTGGCAAGAAGGAATGCGTCAGAGATGCCATGAAACGTCTTGGCGAACTCTTCTATGGCGACAGTAAGTTGGAATAGTGCCACAGGGACCGCTAGAAACCTAGAATGTCATTAATTGGGTCCAGTGAAACTCTATTGAGTTCGTATCCAAGTGGTTCCGGATCTATTCCCATAGCTGTACCCAAGACCTGAGTGACAAACAATGCAGGCAGCTCCAGAGAGTTTCCTTCCTCATCCTTGAGACCTAACTGCTGGATATCGAACTGGGTGTGACACGCCGGGCAGTTTGTGACTACACAGTTTGCTCCCGCCCCATTTGCTGAAACCATCTTCTCTTGGAGAATCTTCGTCGCAACATCCTCACTGGCAATGAGAAGAGGCGAGCCACAACAACGAAGTTTCATGTCCCAGTGGACGCTCTTAGCACCTGTGAGTTCAATCAGCTCATCGACTTTTCCAGGTAATTCTGGGTCATCAAAACCTGCGACATTGGATGGGCGAATGAGGTGGCAACCTGGGTGAAACGCAACTTTCAGACCATCTAGGCGTTTGACAATCTTCTTCTCAATCTCATCCTTCATGTCATAAAGAACCTCAACAAAGTGACGAATCTTTGCTTTTCCAGTGTACTCTAAGCCCAATGGTTTGAGAGATGCATTGACCTTCTTTCTGTAGGATTCATCATCATGAAGCACATGATCAGTATCCTTCAGAGATCCAAAGCAACCATTGCAGGGAGTGACAATGTCATGTCCTCTCTGCTCAGCCAAGGCGATGTTTCGACCTGACATTGAGAGCCAGCTTTGCTCATCGATTGACTTGAGGACCACTGTCCCACAGCATGAGGCTCCATCAAAGTCTAGGAGCTTGATACCGAGCTCCTTGGCAACGACACGCATGGAGGATTCGTAGTTATTGAACCTGCTAGGGATTGCACACCCGAGGAAAACTTCATAGCTCTGAGTCATCTTACTCGCCCTCCTCCAGCTTCATAAGCTTCGTTTTATCCAGCATCTTCTTTGTGTCTGCGATGTTCAGTTCAGGTACGGGGTCAAGCTCGAGATCGTCACGTTCCCAGTCTGTAGGCTCGTAAAGTCTTCCTGTTTCATATAATGACTGTCGTGCTCCGGTGTATCCTGCAGGAGTGAGTCCCTTCTTGAAGGCCAAATTCTTTAGACCAAATAGGATGTCTGTGATGTCGATACCCTGTGGACAGCGCTCCTGACATGTATAGCATGTTGAACATAGCCAGACCATGTCAGTTTCAAGAACTTCCTTTAGTCCAAAGAGGAGCATGCGCATTACCTCGTGGATTTGGATGTTCACCTTGTCAGAAACCGGACAACCAGCACTGCATTTGGCACATTGGAAACAAGTGGTGAGGTCTTGACCCCCAATCAGTTTGGAGACCTCATTTGTGAACTCAGCATCCAGTGCTTTGAACTTCTTCCCATCAAATGACTTGAATTGACCCCAAGGCTCTGTCATCTTATCGCCTCCTTGGTCGCAGTGGACTTGGTCCTAACTTGTCCGCAATATCTGCAAATTTCTTCACTGTTTCGGCCCAGATGGACCCTTCACTCGCACTGATTTGAGTGAATTGGAGTCGGTCGGGTTCAAGCCCAGCCTTCTCAATAATCTTCTTTGCAATGGCAAATCTACGTTCGAACGAGATGTTACCATCAACGTAATGACAATCCCCGAAGTGACATCCGGATATCCAGACCATGTCAGCACCAAGTCTGAAAGCTTCCAAGATGTGTTGCACGCTCACTCTTCCTGTGCACATGACTCTGATGTCTCTCACATTCGATGGTTGTTGGTAACGAGAAACACCAGCACTGTCAGCCCCCGCATAGGAGCACCAGTTGCAGAGGAGCGTCAGAATCCTCGAGTTGTTTGCGGGCATATTCTCCAAAGCGGAACGAATCTGAGAGATGATCTGATCGTCAGTGAAGTGCTTCATAGTGATGGCCCCGGCAGGACATCCAGCGCCGCAC
>MEHG01000241.1 GCA_001940705.1 Candidatus Thorarchaeota archaeon AB_25 | reverse complement strand
GTGCCTATTCTCTGAGATTCAATGGCTCAGATTCTCCTCCAGGGCTTGGGACTCATAGCTTGACCTTCAAAGCAGATAGATTTGGATTTGTAAACAGAATAGTATCGGAATACACACTCATACTGTCAAAAGATCCAACAACTCTCGAAGTTTCATGGATTAGTAGTAATGACATAACATATGTTGAACAAACAACTCTCTCTGTAATCTACAAGATGAGCAATGGATCTGATATCGTTGGGGCTACAGTAAATGCAACCATTGAAGGAATTCCATACATTCTGATATGGAATGAACCAGCGGGAGCATACCAATATCAGTTCAATGGAGATCAGGATCCACCTGGATTAGATTCGTTCATAGTGTTTATTCAAGCATCTGCAGATGTCTATGCGGCGCAAACGGACACTACATCACTCACGATTCAGAATGAGGGCACAACTGCAACACCCTCAGAGTTCCCATTCACGTTTAATTGGACTGACAGTGTCATCTTCTCGGTTAACTATACAGATTCGTATGGTAGTTTGATTGATGGAGCTACAACGAAGGATCTCTATGTCAACGGTACAAAATACGAGCTCCTAGGAACCAATGGTACCTACTGGTTTGAATTCAATAACACATTTGATCTGGGGTTCCATAATGTGTGGGCAAACTTCAGTAAGTTTGGATATGATTCAGCTACTGCTCTTTCGATAAACTTCACCATAATGAAAGAGCCAACGGCCCTATTAGTAGTATGGAGTTCCACAACAATCGACTATCTTGATCAAGCCGATTTAACAGTAGACTACTATTCTGCAGGTCCAGGAACCAGCGTACCTTCAGCTGGTGTTCTAGCAAATATCACCATTGATGGCACAACAACACTGGAATTGACTCTTCAAGGAAATCTGTGGATTGCGAACCTCACAGGAGTTTACTTGGATCTTGGAAACCATAGCATTGTGATTCGAGCTATTGCATATGGATACGAGTATAGTGAAACCCTAGAAATTGTCACCGTGAATGAAGTCTTAACAGACCCACTTGCTGTGACATGGGATCCTTCAAACAAAACTATTCAATACACCGAGTTACTGAATTTGACAGTAGACTATACATACGATGGTGAAGATGTCCCAAGTTCAGCAATTGTGAATGTTTCAATCGATGGTAGATTCTACAACTTGACCTACTCTGGAGATCTTTGGAGTGTATCAATTCCAGGTAATGACCTAGGAATCGGATTACGAACAGCCACTATTAGTGCTTGGTTATACGGCTACGGTCTGCAGATAAATATTACAACTAACATCAACGTGACTGAAGCAGCAAACCAATTCGCCGTCACATGGGAACCCTTGAGCCTCGATGCTTCCTACATAGACGTAGTGAACGCCTCAGTAATTTACACTCAAGACTTCAAGGCAATAGATGGAGCAACTGTTCGACTCACTATCAATGGGACTCCGTATTTGTTGGCATATAGTGCAACAGATGAGATGTGGCACTTCAGCATGCGAGCTAGTGACATTGGTCTGGGTATATGGAATGTGACTGTGACCGCAAATAAGACCGGATATGCCGATGGATGGGACTCGATAATCCTTACAATTTCACCTGCGGCTACAAATCTAACAGTAATAAAATCAGCCATCAGTATCTATTATGACGAGGATGTGACGATAGATATCTATTATCAGCTACTAAACACAAGCATCGTTCCTGGAGCAACTTTGACATTTGAAGTGGATGGAATAGTCTATTTCCCAACCTGGGATACAGATCATTGGACATATACCAGAAGTGGAAGTAGCCTTGGTGTAGGAGTTCATCCAGTCTATGTACATGTGGTCGCTTTTGGATTCCAAGTTGCGACAGAAGCATTTGATGTTAGTGTGAATGAAATTCCAACAACTCTCACTACTCCATCACCAACCGTCTCAATATTTGCTTACGAATCAACCACAATTCCATTCACTTGGACCGATAACAAGAATGCGGTTGGTATAGGTGGGTTTTTGCCCGAAGTCACATGGTCGGACTCGTATTCAGTAGTCGACCTTGGTAATGGAACATATAGTATTCAAATCCATAGTGATGCGCTACATATCGGAAGCTATGAACTCCAGGTTAGCTTTGCGCGAACAGGATATGAGAACCTTACAGAACTGGTGAGCATCGATATATTGGTACTACCTGTTGTTCTGGTCTATGAGAGTGAGTTTGAACAATTCGAAAACGAGTCAATTGTCATAGACATTCAGATGTTTGATGGTCCTCATGCAACCATTGTTGATTGGGGAGAGATTGTCATCGAGCTGGAGGGAGTCCAATACACGTTAGTCTACGACTCTGACGCAGAGAGATACTCTGTTGAAATATGGCTAAGTACCTTGGCACCAGGAAGCTACACACTCAACTTTACTGCATCAGCTATTGACTGTGAAACTGAGCTTGGAGAGATCCAACTTGAGATTGTACAGAAGGCTACGTACGTTCTCGTCCTAGATGCAGATGAAGAAGTACAAGCTGGACAGCCAGTTCAAATTACAGTTTTAGTACTATATGATTTGGGATCAGCTAGTGGATTATCAATCACGGTTCACATTTTGGTTCAGAGAGGACAAAATGCACCTCAAGAACTCATAGAAGACATCTCAACAAATAGTGAAGGTTTGGCGTTGCTGGAGTTCAACGTTCCAACAGGTGCAACGGATTTAACGATTTGGGCAGAGTTCTCAGGTTCTGTAGAAGTGTGGTCGGCAGTGTCTAATACCATAAATCGAGAGGTCACACCCGGAGGTATAGACATCCTATCGTTCATTATTTCACTGTTTGAAGATCCAATCACTCTAGCTATTATTGTGGGTGGTGGAGGTGGATCGATTGCTGGACTAATACTCCTTCGTCGACGGCGTGGTAGACCAAAAGTGTCAACGCCATCCGTTACTGAAGATATTGCCCCAGATATTGCCCCACCATCTCTGGCACCTACAGCTCCCGCTGGAGAAATGGACATCATTCAGGATGAGATTAAACAATACCCCGTAGGATTAACACGGTCGCAAATTGCAAAATCCCTTGATATCTCGAAAAGTAAGGCAAGTGCATTGGTTAGGAATCTCTTAGAGTCTGACCCTAGATTTGAGGAAATTACAGAGGGGAGA
>MEHG01000240.1 GCA_001940705.1 Candidatus Thorarchaeota archaeon AB_25 | reverse complement strand
TTCTTGAATTCGAACATTCCACCGATTAGTGCTGTAGAGATAGGAGATAGTTCTGGGTATTTTTCTGACATCGCGTCTAAGTAATCAGCCTGGGCTTCAGCGACCTTTTCGGGATTACCTGCGTATCCGCTCACAACAAAGAGTGCGGTTTTTGTTTTAGAGAGCGCATCAAGATTCTCCTCGATGAATTTTACAGGTCGTTTTGTCCATTGTCCAGCTTGAATTCCACTTCCGATAATAACAAGATCATAGTCCTCAGGATTAGGATAAGGGATTCCTTTCTCCAAGTGAACAACTTCTACTTGGGCTCCAAGTTGCCTGGCTGTATTACTCATCTCTTGAACTACTTCAGTAGTTGTCCCATATCGCGTTCCATAGCAAATCAGGACATTGTTCGTCATAATCAATCATGAGAAACGGTGCGTATTCTCACAAAATGCTTTCGACATGACCATTTCATAGGTTGTAATTCGCGGATAGTTTTACTAGAAATTCATTGTTTGTCGGATGTGAAGACATAAGCGATGTTGGCGCCGGTCTGAACAGCCTGTAGACTTCCTGGTGTACCTAGAATATCACCACAAGGATATGCCCAGATGTAGCCATCAACGGGACATTCTACTCTTTCCAAAACATCACCGTAGAGATCGTAAATCTCAGCAAACACTTCTCCTTTCTTCATGAAATCACCAGGTGTCTTCAGAAATCGAATAAGACCCCCTCGATTTGCATGAACTATTCCATGGAATGTGCAAATACCAGGTATGATTATGACTCCCTCTTGGGGTTCAATATCGCCATCTATCATGTCAAAGGCTTTCATGATATTTAGGGTCCCACGAACTCCGACTGTGATCGAAGGTTCAGAGATCCATCTACCATCAATGAGCTCGATAAGAATATCCGGGACTCCGTTCTTCACAGCCAAATTGGCAAGTGTATCCGGTGCATCATCAGCTATTGGGACACTTTCAACCACATTGGTCACACCAAAGACCTCAGCCATCTTCTCGAGTTTCTCCTTTGTTTTCGGGTTACCAACATTGATTTCCGTGAAGAAGAGGGAATCAGGTCTGACATTGGTGTGGATGTTGAGGACCATGTCAGCCTTGCTCCAAGCTTCTTGCCAAAGAATATACGCCAATCGCTCAGTTGCTGTGCCGTTTGGTTTGTCCGCTGTTAGAGGACTAGCACTACCACCTCCACCCAAGTCTTGATTGTCAATCCAAGACAGATACTGATGGTGCATGAAGGCTAGAGGATTCTCTACTGGAATTCCGATAATCGCGCCTCTGAGATTCTTAGGGTTCACTTTTTCCCTCATAATCTTCAAGATTACCTCGATACCCTGAATCTCTATACCATGTTGTGTGGAAACCATGAGCGCAGTTGGACCATCTTTTTCTCCATTCATAACAAGAACAGGAATGTCGATACTGGTTGTTGTGTTTAGTTCAATTCCCTTGATTACTCCCTTCTGGAGTTCACCTCGTTTTGCTGTCGCTGTACCGACTTTCAGATCATCAGGCATAATATTGACCTCGTTAGACACTGGTCAGTACGGTGGAACATATCCTTTTTGGAGTTTCAGGAATCCGACCACACTCGAACTTCGATATAATTTTCAGAGCAGCTCTACATTGGATTCTCGACGTTTTTGTGCCATCTGGGCGATGACTACGCCAATCACTGTGACCGCTCCTCCAAGGATTTGAAGAAGTGTAACAGTTTCTTGGAGAATAAAGATAGACATCAAAACGCCCCAGACTGCAATTAGATTCAGAACGATTTGGACAAGTGAAGCCTCAATGTGCTTCATAGATTCATAGTAGAGGACGAAACCGATCACAGTGTTTACAATTGCCACCCACATCACGATCAGCCAAGCTTGCAAGCTCATAGTGAGTAGAACCGTTACATCGTCAAGTAGAGCAGCAGATATCCAGATGAAGGGGACTCCAATTAGTGCGCTGTAGAATGTCGTTGATATTGCATCTATAGACTTGACCGCGACTTTACCTGCTATTCCGTTAATCGCAAAAAAGAGCGTGGAGGCGATTATGATGAGGTCTCCGATAAAACGCCAGAAATCAAATGTTGCATAATCTGGAGCAGTATTCATGACTATGAGTATAGCACCAATGGTAGCTAGTATGAGACCAGCTATTTTCCCTATTGTGATTCTCTCGTTTAACACAGGTGCAGCAATGATGACTGCGAAGATGGGTGTAAAATTCAAGAGAAAAAGAGCGTCACTTGCCGTCGTTAGCTCGAGACCAACATACTGAAGAATCTGAGAGAGAAAAGGTCCACTCAGTCCAACAACCAGAAGAATCTTCCAGTTATTTCTCACATCTGCTAAAGTCTGTTTCTTTCTGTGTTGAAGGGTTAGTACAAGGAGAAATGGAAGAGCGATAGTATATCTTAAAGCTACGAAGACAATGGGACCTACTTCTACAAAGACTATCTTGGCAAAGATCAAGGATGAGGCCCACAGGATTGTTGTCACTATGATTGCCAGATATGCCAAAGAGAGTCTTTTCATACCTTGCTCCTCTAGTGGTTTCTTGGGAAGGAACCGTCTGATAAGCTGAGCTGAAGAAATAGGAAATAGAATAGAGATGCACGGGAATGCCCGTGCAGGCTAGAATAATGGATTATCTCGCAGAACGAGCCACTCGCTCTCGCTCTTCTTTCCTAGCGATGGCAAAGCTGCCTGGGTCGCTCTTGTACGCAAGAAGTAGCTCATCTACCAAGCACTCTTCGAATGACTTGGCATTCTTGTGTGCTGAGCGAACTGCACCAACTGAGAGATATTTCAGAGCGAGATCAATTCTTCTCTGTGGTGAAACATCCACAGAACGAGGATAGGCCATGCCACCGTATGAGATTCGTGTTGTTTCCTCGGCTGGAGCTGCGTTCTCGATTGCTGTGACCAGAACTTGAACTGGATTCAATCCGGTCCTGAAATTGATAATCTCAAAGGTACGTCTCAGTGTGGTAATTGCTCGTAGTTTCTTACCAGCACCTCTCCCGGTTCGTGTCTTTTTGTCCTTCCTACGACCTGCGTTAAGCATCTTGTTAGCAAATCGCTCAACTATAGGAACGTTGGATTTGTGAAACCTCTTGTGTGCATGTCTACCTGATGTGTGAGGAATCAGGACGG
>MEHG01000239.1 GCA_001940705.1 Candidatus Thorarchaeota archaeon AB_25 | reverse complement strand
ATCTGTAGATCTAGACCGTATCATCAACCAAGAGGTCGAGATAATACTCGAGAACGGGATATATCGATATCTTCGAAATCCAGATGGAAGTAGGAAGGATAAAGCAGGATGGAAGAGGTTTGGATTTCCACTCTTCTATCAATCCGACGTACTAGAGGTCCTCGATATCTTGACTGAGCTTGGTGTTAAGAATGAGAGAATGCAAGACTCAATTGACCTTGTCATTGGTAGTCAAAAAGAAGGTCGTTGGCTTCTCAAGAATACGTACAACGGGAAAATGCTTTACGAGATAGAAGAGAAGCACAAACCCTCAAAATGGATCACGCTTAGAGCGGCTCGAGTTCTGAAGAGATACTTAGGATGAATGTCTACCTTCGGTCTTCGGGAATTGTCACTTTGTAGGCTGCGTTTGCGGGGTCCCCTCGAAGCTCCATTACACCAATACCAACCCCATGACAGAACACTGTTGGTTCAGGAGTTATCTTGATGTAGGCGAGATCAGTCCCTATGTCTTCAGCTTCTGTCTGTAGATTCATACGCCCAATTCTTGTTTGGCTCATTGTCCAGCGGCCATCTACATCGTTGTCCGGAAGTATTTCTGCGGTTCCTCGGAACATGACATAGCTAGCGGGTGCAAATCGGATCCAGTAGTGAGGAAAAGTCACGACAAGGGACACATTGGCGTTCCGCTTGATGTTCCGGACCTTTGCATAGTTTTCTCCCACAATACTGTAGAGCGCAAAGGGCTTGTCTGGGGACCCAACGGCATAGATAATCCCAGTACTATGAGGTCTCCCCTTGGAGTCGATTGTGGTTAACACTCCAAAGGACTTCTTTCTCACTTTCTTCTCTATAAACTCAAATGTGAACCGAGTCAAACTCTCTCCTCCAGATGCTTGATTATTCATTCAGTCGCTTATGCATTGCCTTGTTGTTCTTGTAAATATTGAGGAACTCCTTGAAGAGTGAATCATAGAGGTCTCGATTATCTGGATTAGGCTCGAATGTGTTCGAGTACTGAATGAGGTTGGGGATGTCATCAAAGGTGCAGAAACCAAGGCTTGATGCTGCAATGAATGCAGCCCCACGCGCATTAGCTAATATTGGGTCCTTGACCTGCCTGATGGTCCTATTGAGAACATCTGCGAAGATCTGGCACCAGATGTCAGACTGTCCGCCCCCACCGATAATATTCACCGGGTCCATTTTGCGTTTGATGAACTTCTCGACGAGTTCAAAGAGCCAACGAGTGTTGAAAGCCACGCCCTCGAATACCGCACGAACCAAGTCTTCCTTGTTCACATGAAGGGACATATTGTGAAAACCTCCCCGGAGTGTGTGATCCTCAACGGGAGTTCTTTCTCCATAGAGCCAAGGTGTGAAGATCAATCCATTGCTCCCAGGTGGAGATTTCGGTACGATTTCATCAAACTCCTGATACACCTCAGGGTTTCCCTTTCGAGATTCATCCTCTGTATAGAACACTTTGTCCCTTAGGAATGTAAGACACGCACCAGCACTCTCTTGCTCATTAGCAACGAAATATTTTCCCGGAATCGACGAGGGCACTGCAGCCATATTGTGTGAGATGTCAGTCTTCTTGAATGGAACGTGACAGGTAGTCCAACTACTGGTTCCTATGTAGATATGACCTTCAAAGTCACGCACCGCACCTGAGCCAATAATCGCAGACTGAAGGTCTGGAGACCCCACCACTACTTGGGTTGCCTCTTTGATACCAAGCTCATGAGCAATCTCTGGTTTCACAGTACCAAGGATATCAACAGAACTCATCAGAGGGGGGAGTTTTCCAGCATCAATGCCAATCTTCTTGATCAGACCTTTGTTGTAGTGAACATTGTTGATGTCACGTATATCTGTCACCCAGTGAAGCATGATTGAGTCATATGAGGCTGCGAAGTTTCCAGTCAGTCGTAGATTCATGTAGTCCTTGGGTTCTAGGAACATGTATGTGGATTCATAGACATCGGGATGCTCATGCTTCAGAAAGAGTATATGTGCGGCCGGGTCCTTTCCAGCCTTTGCAGGGAGACCTCCCGTACTTCTTAACCAACGTGCAATATTGAGAACTCCGTAGCCTGAGATATTGATGATCCCTTCGTTAATTTTTCTGATATATGGCTCTCCACGGGAGTCCATCCAGATAATCGCGTTAAAGAGGTGCCTTCCATCCTCGTCAACAGCTACTGTTCCAGACCATTGGCTTGAAACACAGATAGCAACAATCTCTTCAATTGGTACAATATTCTGTGAGAGAAGTCGTTTTGTGGCCGTGATGAATGCACTCCACCATTCATCAGGATTCTGTTCTGCACCACCACCTTCGAAGATATAGAGTGGGGTCTCCTCGAACTCAAATCCTAAAATCTCGCCACATGTGTCAGCAAGTGCCACCTTCATGGCAGAAGTTCCATGGTCGACAGCTATCACATACTTCTTCTCGCTTCTTTCCTCAGTCATTTCCTAACCGCCAGTGTAAGTTGGATAAACTGGCACATATGTCCTTTGTCCCTCCAGGAACGGTACTGGAGTCTTGAACATGAATTATGTAACTCGCTGCATTGAAATCAGCATAGACGTACTCATCGCATCATCCATTGGAGCAACAAGTTATATGGTTCATCAATACTTGCTCTTCGGTGAGGTTTGATATAAGTTGGTCCCAGTTATTATTGCTCAAGACCTCGTGAAGAGATATGATGATATCTATGCAGTTGATGGAATCAGTTTCTCTATCCGACGTGGAGAGATATTTGGTTTCCTAGGACCAAACGGAGCTGGCAAGACAACAACGATGCGCATGCTCACTGGAGTAATCTCACCTACATCAGGGTCCATCTCAGTCCTGGGTCTTGAGATGCCGAAACAGGCAAATGAGATTAGAAATAATATAGGAGTTCTTCCTGAAACGGCGAATGTCTATGTAGATCTTACTGGGCAACAGAATATGGACCTGTTCGGAAAGCTATATGGTCTGAAAAAAGAAATTGTGGCGGAGAGGTCCTTGCAACTTCTCAAGAAAATGAATATCTATGAGGCAAGAGATAGAGAAGCGAAGACGTATTCGAAGGGAATGAAACAGCGACTGAGTCTAGCAATGACTCTCATGACTGATGGGGAAGTCCTCTTCCTTGATGAACCAACAT
>MEHG01000238.1 GCA_001940705.1 Candidatus Thorarchaeota archaeon AB_25 | reverse complement strand
TTGTGGCACGAATGTCAAAGCTAGTCTAGCTGTCATAGACCCCCTCGCCTGTGACCAGTCCCGTGAATACCTCCTCAAGGTTTGCAGCTCGATACTTCTCCTCAAGCTCTGATGGCTTTCCTATTGCTACAAGCTGTCCTTGGTATAATATGCCCACTCGATGACAGAGCTCTGCCACCTCAGTAAGATCGTGTGATGTGAGGATGATTGTCTGGTCTCTCTCGGCACTCAGTTTCTTGAGCAGGTTTCGCACAACTCGTGCTCCAATCGTGTCGACGCCAGTTGTTGGCTCATCCATGAAAATTATCTCGGGCTCAATGATGAGTGACCT
Organism: Candidatus Thorarchaeota archaeon AB_25; assembly: GCA_001940705.1. Classification (GTDB taxonomy): domain Archaea; phylum Asgardarchaeota; class Thorarchaeia; order Thorarchaeales; family Thorarchaeaceae; genus SMTZ1-45. The sequence continues at coordinate 2,895 of MEHG01000238.1, read as the reverse complement.
TGCGACAAGGACCTTACGTTTCATTCCCCCGCTGAATCCTTTGACCTGATAGTCCTCTTTCTCCCGAAGACCAACAATGTCAAGGAGGTTGTCTGCTCGTTGGTTGAGGACATCTTCTGGGATTCCGTAGAGTCCTCCATAGAAGACCAGATTCTCCCTTGCAGTCAGTCGATCATAGATTCCGGCTTCCTGTGGCAGAAGTGCAACTCGCTCCCTGATGTAATCAATGTCTTCAGTGACATCTCTGTCTAAGACTTCTGCTCTCCCCTCAGTGGGAGTGAGAAGTCCCACAAGAATGCGAATCAGCGTGGTCTTTCCCGCACCATTTGGTCCTAGAAGTCCAAAGACCTCTCCTCTTCTAATCTCAAGACTCACCTTGTCGAGCGCAGTCACCTCGTGTTTTTTCCCTTGCTCGAAGACTTTGGAGAGACCTTCTGTTCTGATTACAACTTCTTCCTGCATTATTCGGGGTTCCACCTTTACTTCACATGATTGACTTTGGGAAAGGGTGGCTCACCTTTCAGGTCCGTGAAGAACTCGTAGGCGCGAGCAATCCCATCATCATCACCCTCAATAAAGAGGCTTATTGAACCTTCTGCGCCATTGACACCACCTGCTGCAATTGGAATGGCTGTTGCATCAAAGAGAGCTTCAACAGCCTCAATCTCTGTGAAAGCGATTCCTTCTCTGATAGCAATGGCTCCTACTGGTGTACCAATAGCATAGTCCCAGTCTTCTTTCCCGAACTGCCCACAGAATTCTTCATAGGCAGTTGGTATAGACTTCTCAAGACCTACGGGGACAATCACCTTGATGTTCCTGGCTGCCGCAGAGCCTAAGAAAGTACCAACAGTACCACCTGTATCACTGGCCAGAAGAACAATTGGCACATAATTCTCGTCAAGTGCGTTTGCACTCTTTATGATGACATCCTCTGGCCCCATCTTATCCAGTACATCGATGACCTTCGTGTTCTCAATATACTCTCCCTTGTGGAAAATGGCATCAGACGCTCTGTTCTCTTTGTCAGTGATAGCTAATCCTTTTGGCACAACTATCCCTGCGATGTGGCGAGTCTTATCATACTCTCCAAGAATCTCCTCCACGAGATATCCAGAGGTCGTGCCCATTGTTATACAAAGGTACCCCTTCTTGAGGGAGTCCTGAATGAGGTCCAGGGCAAGTAATCCCTTTGCAATCAACCGTTTGCCTTCCGCTGGTGTCAGGGTGACTAATAGCTTCTTCACTGTGATTCACTACTCCTTTTCGTATCATTCAGTCATATCATCTTGTCTACTTAGGAAATGACTGAATTCATCTCTCCTGATATGGTTTGCCCACAAAGAGCCCCTAGGAAACAAATTATCAGTGACTGTTACACGATTTTCATCAGCGATGATTCACCAGAATGATGTATTGCCCAGTAGACCAATGCTTCAGGACATTGTCCAGATAGCCAAGAGTATTGACTCATCTGGATTCTCAACGATTCATGAGGCTTTACAAAAGGTCAAGGTCGTTGGTAGTATCTTCCATGGAGAATCACCACTTGAAACCCAAGTAACTAACATCACCACTGCCCGTCTTGGTCACGACCTCATTGATCTAGGATGGCACGATGCTGCAACTATGTCGACAGATACGATGCTGGACTCTGTGAGGATGTCAAGCGAAGCTGTGGATCTTCTACTGACAGCATTCTCTAGTAGTGATACATTTGGAGAGGGTCGGATACTCACGAATCAATTTGCAGACGTATCTCGTGTCCCGCTTGTCAGTCTGCACGATGATGTCTATGCATGGCAGGATGCATTGACAGTACTCTTGGGTCTTGAGTCGCGGTTGGGCTCAGTTTCAGGGAAACAGGTCGTGGTGACTTGGGGCTTTGGAAACTCATTTGTAAACCCTGCTCCCGCACACAGTCTGTTGATAGCAGCCCTCGCATTTGGTGCCAATGTCCGTCTAGTCACTCCATCAGATTTCTCCTTCCTCAACAGGGTGCGAAGAGTTGCTCGAGACACCTCAATGTGTTCCAATGTACTATTTGAGGAGGAAAATGAGTTTGAAGGGTCTCTCAAGGATGCTGATGTGGTCTTTGCACTGAACTGGTTCAGGCTTGATGACTTCAATCATCCAGAGAGAAATCAGACGCATGCAAAGGAGTTCAAGAACTGGTTCGTTGATGAGAGTACGATATCCAAAGATTGCATCTTTTCCTCTGTTCCTCCAGTGCAATCTGGTCTATTAGCCTCACGAAAGGTCTTGGAGAGTGATCGCAATATCACACCGTTATGGCTCAAGCATCGTACTATTGCTTTGGCTGCAACGATTGCTCATATGGTAGAGAGCTCTTCCCCTTCAATGATTTGACTCTCTCATAGACCTTTTCTAACCTATATTTTACATTTTGAGGTGAGTGAACCTCAACTGTAAGATATCTCTGTGTTCCACCCCTCTCCTGCCAGTGTCGCCACCTCTTAAAATCCAATGGACTTCATAATTAGCAAGAGCATTGTCAACGTTCATTGGGATGGTGCAGCACTCCACATGGTTGGGCATGACGAGATGGCGGGTGATGACCTCACCTGAGTTGTATGCTATCAGATGGTTTCGTGAGACCACATCGAAGTAGTTCTTCACCCCAGACAGACGCTCGGCACACTTGTTGTTCCCATACTTGAAATCAGGGAGCCAGACATCAAAGACGTCGAAGAGAAGTTGCATTGTCTCCTCAGAGCAATAGAGGTTCGAGTTCCATAGTTGTGTCACATTGGAGGTCTGATGGACCTGGGATGCGAGGATGGTGTGGGTGTTAGGAATGGGGTCTCCCCCCACATAGTTGATGTTCAACGCACCGTCTCGAAACAGTGCATCTGCAATTGTTGCCAAGCCCTC
>MEHG01000237.1 GCA_001940705.1 Candidatus Thorarchaeota archaeon AB_25 | reverse complement strand
ATCTCCAGAGAAATTCTTCTCAAGAATCTCAGTTGCTTCAGCTTCTGCTTTCCGGGAGTGAATAACAAGGGGTAGATTTAGCTCAGTTGCCAACTCGATAAACATCTGAAATAGAGGTTCTTGGTTTTTCCGACCCTGTGGATCCTTAACCCAGTGATAATCTAGTCCAACCTCGCCTACAGCTACAATTTCGTTGGAATACTTGCGTGTGAGTACGGTAATCTTATCAGCTTCATCCTTAGTGAGTTGTGATACTCCACAACCTGCAGAGTGATGAACAAATCCGCGGTGTTTATCCATAATCCCTAATGTTCTACGAAATGATGCAGATCCAATAGAACTAGTGACCATTCCCACGAGCCCTGCATCTTTTGCTCTTTGAATTACCCTTTCTCGGTCATTCTTGAAGTGTCTCATGTCAATGTGGGTATGTGAATCGAATAGTTCCAAGACTGAACTCTCCTTATGCCTATCCAGACGAAACTCCTTTAATTATCGATGGATATGGGCTTCAAAACAGCACGAGCAAATTCAATAATCTAGTCTTTGTTGGAGTCATCCGAACTCTCTTTGATGGCTTCCTTCACGTATGAACCAAAGTCTGACGTTTCTCCATCACGTTGGACACGAATTTTCGGACCTTCACCTTTTACTTGACGTTCGACATATCGAACATCCAGTTGAGTGATTGTCTGACGTAAGTTTCGGTATACAATCAGGTAAAGGAGGATATCTTCAACTCTCTTACCGATATGGGGTTCATTCTTTTTTAGCGCGGAGAGGTAAGTCTGAGCTTCAGGGGCCAGATATCTTTGAAGAAGCGTTGATCGAGAGACTTTGGTCTTTTCCTCTTGCTCCTTCTGCTCTTGCATCTTCTTCTCACGAGCCACTAACTTAGCCATTTTCTTCCTTCTAATCATGGCAAGCTCCGTGTCGTCATCGCTCAGTGTGAATTCCTCGTAATTCAGCCCCTTTTGATTGCAGTTAAAGATAACGATACAGCGAGGGTTGGTTTTTTAACATTCAAGTTACATCTTGAACTAGATAACTTGGACGTGAAAACTGGTTGGCGACCGAAGGTAGATGCACGTGGCTGGGCGCAACAGAAGATGATGAGCCATACTGTAGACTTAGGGGCCAGAAACTCCCTAAAGCTGAGGTTGCTGCCAAGTGCAATAAGCCAGAGCTGGCAACTATTTGCATCGATGCCTATAGCTCTCTTGCGAGAGGACAGGATGGACTTGATTCAAACAGTACAGATGCATTTCCTTGGTTGATTGAATCCGCGTCTCAATTTGAAAATCTTGGAGAAATTGACAACGCAATTCAAGCCTATATCAAAGCTATTAACTTTGCAAACAAGAATGACTTGGTTGAGAAGGCATACGACCTGTTCCGCTCTGCGCGAAGTGTGTACGAAGAAGGAGTGGCGGACAAGGACCCAGCTCTCAATAATGACGAAATAAAACAAGAATTATTGACAGCGGGAGAAGCATTAATCGATAAGATTGAGAAAATAGCTAAGCATGGACCCACAACAGAAATGCAAGCAGAACTCAAGGCAGCCGTGCTCGGAGGAGTTACTCTCAAGAAAGCAAATCCAAGGGAAGAATCTAAGGATTTGATTATTAGCCATGGTCGGTCTCTATACACAAAGAAGGCTGAGGAATACAAAGATGGCGCTGCATCATACATCAAATCAGGTATGATTAAGAATGCAGTCACACTTGCTTGCATGGGAGCGCTAGCGGATCTCATGTTAGGAAAGCCCAAAGAAGGCATGGCATATCTCACAAAAATAACAGCAGAATCTGGGGAAAGTCAGACATTTCAAGAGCACCCCTGTTTTGAATGGACAAAAGTGGTATTCAAGGCGTTAATCAATCGAGACCAAACCCTCATGATAACAGCAAACAAGCTCTTCCTAGAGATACCTTGGTCATTCAAAGATGATAGAGAGTTCGCACGAAGAGTTCTTGAATCAGTTGAAAGAAGAATCAGTGCTTGATTCTTAATCGAGCGATAAAGAAACCACTTGAGTCATGTTTGTGGGGGAAAAGTCTCTGAACCATTTCGGAACAGTCAAAACCAGGATATCCTGAGCTCCCATAATCAAGCGGCTGCAAGAGTTCCACATTATGTCGTTGCATTACTGAGTCTATTTGAGACTCACCCTCATGAGGAAGAATTGAGCAAGTAGAAAAGACAATCTCAGTTCCAGGTCTCTCTGAATAGTCAGTGATTATTGCATCGAGAATCTTGTTCTGTACTGTCATCAATGCAAAGAGTGTATCCTTATTCAATCGCCATTTGAATGAGGGGTAGGTCTGAAGTATACCTGTTGATGTGCAGGGGGCATCAATCAGTATTTTGTCAGCATCATGAACTTCTGGCTTTATCGCATCAGCTTGCATCCACTCGATTTGTGACGCATTGAGATGCATTGACAGGTTTTTCGCAGCCTTGACTCTCTCTGGATACACGTCAGTGGCTATGATTTGTCCATTTCCCATCAACCGCTCAGCAATTAACTGAGTCTTCATCCCTGGTGCAGCACAAGCATCCCAGATTTTCTGCCCAGGTTGAGGATCAAGCGCGTTGACAGTGATGACACTAGACTTGTCCTGGATTAGAACACGTCCATCTTTAAACAAAGAAGATTTGACAACTGAATCTACTCCCTTCACAATCCGATAGATCTCAGGTATGTCAGGGTCTCTCTTCAGCTTAGCATCAGTTAATGAAACCAAAAATGAATCTTTATCATCATAGAGCCTATTGGGGCGGACATAGTAGGGTCGGATCTGATTATTTGAAGTCAACAACTGAACTGTTTCGTCAAGAGTAAGATTGTCAAGAAGTGTCTTCACTAGAAAAGTGGGATGTGAATGTTTCAAACTTAGACGGTTTACAGTTGGCATTCCTTCAATAACTGCATCTAGATTTACTGCTGTTGCTCGTTTGAATTCAGTACTGTAGTGAGATTCAATTTCAGGATAATAAGACAATGTGTCCTCTAAGTCCGCATTGCGCCATTGAACTTCGTAAACAGCAAGTCTAAGTACGTTACGGTCTCGAGAGCTCAAGTCACGAAGTTTTCTCTTTCCAAGAGACCGAGAAACGATGAAATCTATTGTATTCCTAAACCGAACTACGGAAAGAGACAGTGATTGTGTTTGAACGTGAGAATCGGATGAGTCTACCGAGGCTGTTTGTAACTCTCGTAACAATGTCTTCATTGATGTAGTAGACTGGTCATATTGTACTAG
>MEHG01000236.1 GCA_001940705.1 Candidatus Thorarchaeota archaeon AB_25 | reverse complement strand
GTTAAGGAACCCACCTACCTTGTCCTGTTTTTCAACAAGATAGACATTGAATCCCTTCTTCGCAATCACATCAGCAGCAGCCATCCCAGCGACGCCAGCACCGATAACTAGGACAGAGGGTTCAATCTGGGTCACTGCTTCCTCCTGGGCTTCCAGAAGTTTAGCCCTGGCCACTGACATACGTACTAGGTCCATTGCCTTTGATGTTGCTTCATCCTTGTCTGCTTGATGGACCCAAGAGCAGTGTTCTCGGATGTTAGCAAGTTCGAATAGGTATTTGTTCAGTCCGGCCTCTTCGATTGTCGCTCTGAATAACGGTTCATGAGTTCTGGGAGTGCAAGAGGCTACAACTAATCGGTTTAGGTTGTGCTCCTTTATGGCGTCCTTGATGACGACCTGAGCGTCTGATGAACATGAATAGAGAAGGTTCTCAGAATAGACAACATTCGGTAATTCACTTGCATACTGAGTGACCTCGGCCACATCAACAGTCCCAGCTATGTTGATCCCACATGAACATATGATAACACCAATACGTGGTTCAGAAGCGATGAGTTCTAGGTCTTCCTCAGTGAGGGCTTCTGTTTCTTGACCCAGCGGAATAGAGATATCTAATGCTGCAAGTGCTGCAGCAGCACTTCCTTGGGCAACTGAGTCCGGGATGTCTTTAGGCATATGGACTGCGCCACACATGTGAACTCCAGGCACACCGGTCTCGGAGATCATCAGATTTTTCATATCGGGTTGCACAAATCCGGACTCGTCAGTCTTGATGCCTAATTGTTCGAAAATCATTGTGTCTGAAGATGGCACCATAGCAGGACAGAGAACTACGAGGTCATACTTGTCAGCGAGGACACTGTGACCCTTTGCATCACTGTGACGAACTATGAGGTCTTTCGTTCCGTATTCTTCTTGGATCTCACTTGGGATTCCCTTCACATAGTGAATATCGTACTCAGTTTCACCTCTGACAAGGAACTCCTCAAAGCCCTTGCCAAATGCACGCATATCATTATACAGGATGTCGATGTGCACCTCAGGGGTATGCTCCTTGGTGATGATGGCTTCCTTTGTTGCGTAGGTACAGCATATCTTTGAACAGTAAGAACAGTGATTGACATCTCTTGAACCAACACACTGAATGAAGGCTATGCGATGAGGTTCACGGCCATCAGAGGGACGCATGACTATACCACCAGTGGGTCCGCTTGCGGACACCATACGTTCATACTCCAGCGCAGACACAACATTGGGGAAACGACCATAGCCGTACTCTGGAACTGTAGAGGGATCGAGAAGCTCATACCCAGTTGCTACTATTATGGAACCAGCGTTGATTGCAACAGTTTCATCTGATATGTCAAAGACTATGGCTTCTGCCTTGCAAGTCTTAACACAGACCATACACTCGATACAATTCTCAATGTCAATAGTTGCAATGTTTGGAACTGCCTGTGGAAACGGAATGTAGGCAGCCTTTCTCATCTTGAGTCCAAGGTCGTACTCATTCGGCACTTCTATTGGACAAACCCTCTGGCAATCCCCACAGCCAGTACATTTCTCGGCATCTACACGTCGAGTACGTTTCAGAACTTTTACTGTGAAGTCGCCCTGTTTACCAGTGACTTCAGTCACTTCAGAGTGAGCTAGAATCTCAATATTCGGATGACGTGAACAATCAACCATCCATGGTCCTTGAATACACATACTACAATCCAAGGTGGGGAAGGTCTTGTCCAGTTGAGACATATGACCTCCAATAGAGGGTAGTTTCTCAACGAGGAGCACTTTGACTCCCATCTCAGCGAGGTCAAGTGCAGCACGCATTCCTGAGATACCAGCTCCAATTATGACAACTGGCTTCGATGTGGGCTCTGCCATTAGTTCGTCACTCCGAAGAGATATTGCGTCGATTCTAGAACGCCTGATAAAATGTTTCCCATTCGACAATAGCCAAAAAAAAACGTGGTGACTTACGACGATTGGCGCCAACCTTGGGAGCTAACAATTTCTAATCCATGCACTTAATATTACACAGACAACGTCCCAGAATTATGAAGGCGACTAGGCTCTATACTCGAGCTTATCTCACACGAATAAAATATCGGGAGGAGACTAATCGCGCTGACGATCTCAGCAAGATCGAGATTGTCAATTTTTCACGGCCTCCAAAGATTCATTCGAGTTAATCACAGAGCCTCATTCATCTTTTATCTTGATTGGAATTCAGGCCAATAATTATAGTGAAGTGTTCTGAAGTGTCATAAAGCCCAACTATACAAAAGGAGTGTTATGAGTGCTTCTTCTGTATGATATCCTGTAGGTTACTCAATGGTCATTATATATAGATAAGAGAACGCATGTTCGGTGAATTATTACTTGAGAAAATCTCTTTTCGGGAAGGCATTGGTCTTCACAATGCTATTCTTACTTGTGTCATCCATCGCGACAGTGAATGCTTTCACCTTGAGCGATGATGATAGCACGCACACGGAAGAAGAGGGACTTGAGGATGACCTTCATGAACCGGATGAACATCGTGACTCTGATGGAAGAGTATGGATACAGACCGATATCATGACTGTCTTGCTGAATCCAAAAGTACCGTCGTATCAATACTGGTATACTGCTGACGACAATGGAAGCCTAGCACGATTCATGGTCAACTACATGATGATTGTTGAGTTCGAAGACAACAACGGCGATGGTGTGTATCAACCAGAAGAAACCCTTGATTTTGCACCACTGGATGCTTTTGAGTGGAGTCTTCAGACTGGAGCCATCACCAATGAACTTGATCAGAACACCGAGGTTTATGCCTCATACACAAAGGGCGGTCTTAGTGATGACTGGGATGATGATTGGTTCAAAGATTGGATGCCCGGATATGATGATGAAAGTCCTGAGGACCCTGCCATTCTTGCAGAAGATTCAGACATCAACTTCACTCGATTTGCAGGATTAACTCTACAGTTCTATGCCCACATCTATATGAACGACTACAATGGAACAGTGGCCGATGATGAGGGTGTAAAGGCTAACTATACTGTAGATGGCGGTATCGAGCTCAAGGTTGACATCGAGATTGGTAACTTCCCCTTCACATCAGACACATCAAGTGTGGCGGTTCTGAACTACCTTCGCGAGGATGTAGGTTCTGACGACGAAGTCGATCACCACTTCAGATTACACGAAGACTCTGGTGATGATGATCATGACTCTGAAGATGTGATGGAACATCTCGGAGAAGAGTTTGAAGATGACGACGAAGATGATGATGGTTTTGAAGATGATGTCCAAGAGATATCATTCATCGAGGCATCAAC
>MEHG01000235.1 GCA_001940705.1 Candidatus Thorarchaeota archaeon AB_25 | reverse complement strand
AACACAATGTGATGCAATATGTGCCAACAAGAGTGCTCACTTTTCTCAGGAACCTCAGCAGCCATCTCCGGTGTAAGATTCTTCAAAGCCACCATTGGATCAACGTGAATGTGTTGGCCTTTAATCGAGTTCTTCAAAGCCGCTGTCAATACTCCGAACATGAACAAGACTTAGCGATGAGTCCTAAATGAATGTAATCATATTAGTAACACAGGGGCTACACCAAGGCGAAGAGAAGTGCCATTAGATATGAATACACAGTACTCACGATTAGGTGTAATATTCCTAGAGGCAAGGCCACTTTTGTGAACTCTTTGAAATGGATTGGTTTACCCTCCTCAGAAGCAAGACCTACCGCAATCATATTCGGTGCATCACCGAACGGAATCGAGTAACCTCCAATGTTTGTTCCAACGATGAGTGCTAGTGGGACAACGCTATTGATTGACCCTAAACTCTGACCTAAGGGAGCTAATAGAGCAGCAACAGGAATATTGTCAATTATTGAAAGGACAAGTCCGGGAATCCAGATTAAGAAACTTATTCCGAGAAGTACATTGTTCCCAATCAAACCTGTAACACCATTGACAAACTCACTGATGACATTGGCTTGTTCAAGAGCTGCTACGATTCCAAAGAGACCTACCAGGAAGAAGATTGTATCCCACGATAGATGACGGATGAGATCTTTTGCACGCTCATGTGAGAATACCAACATTCCAGATGCAACCATCATCGCAATGAGTGATGCCTCAACTCTTAGTGCACCAACTGTGAAACCAAGAATCAGAATAGACATAGCCACTATTGAGAGATAGAAATCATGCTTTGACTTGATCATCACACTTGGCTTGATGAGGTAAAGTATGTTCCAGTCTGAAGACTCCTCTGCTTGTAACTTATCATCATAATATCTAAGAAGCAGTGGAATGGTGATTCCGAAGAGAATGAGTGACAAGGGGAGTAAGACAATGAACATGGTTCCAACTTCAATTCCCGACCATACGACAATAACAAGGTTTGGAACTGAACCGACCAAGGAGGGTATCGACGCAAAATTGGCGACAATGACCTCTGATATCAAGAGAGGGCGGAAGTCTATATCAAGTGTCTTACAAACTTCAACTGTGAAGGCACCCATGACAAGCATTGTCGGTAATGGGTCAAGAAACATGGAGATGACAAACACGAATCCCATGAATGTAATGAAGATACTCCGAGGATTTCCCCCAGTGCGATGAATGAGTAATAGTGCAATATATTGGAACATCCCAGATGAAGCAGCGATTGCTACTACGATCAACATTGCAGTAACGAACAGGACAGTATCCCATTCCATCATGATAACAAATTCTTTGAACTGTAAGCCGTAGGCGACATAGAGAACCAGACCTGCAAGAGACATCCCAAAAAGGGCAGTAGCAGTTTCATCGATTCGCTCGGATAGTATCACGACTAATGTACCGATCAATATGAGAAGGATTACTCCACCTGCTACGTCCATCTCATCGCAATAAGAACAAGTCTGGTTTAAAACACTCGCGATTAGGTAAGTTTGATGCGTCGCAGTGAAACCTATAACCTGAAACTTGAAAATTAATTCAATCACAACATATTGGTGCGCCCAAAATGTCCTCAGGTAAACGAATCGCAACCATGGTCATAGGAATGATCGTCATGGTTGGTGGTTTCTTTGGTGGATTCATGCAGTTCTTCTGGATGGATGACATGAATGTCGGAACAATTCTGTTCTATGTGATGGTAGTACCCATGATGAGCTTCCTAATCGGAGCTGGAATCATGATGTACGGTATGAAGGACAGTATGTCCAGAGGAGGATTTGGACTCTTCGGGATGATGGGGGCACGTGTAGCTGAAACACCGAAAGAAAAATCATTTGTCCACGAGCCACCTCGATTCTGCAACGACTGTGGTGCAAGTTTGAGCTCAGAAGAGATCGAATGGGTCGGTCCGCTTTCTGTAAAGTGTCCTTACTGTGGGGCAACTCATGCAACAGAAAAGCGCGAAGTTTAGATTGGTTTCCGTCCCACTACTATCACAGCACCGCAATAGTCGCGAGTTTTCTTGTTCCTCATCAGCTATTGCTTGATTCAATCTTCAAGGTGTTGATTCCTAATAGTCCAATAAAGAGTAATGATCCAAAGACAGTATACCACTCGGTTAAAGGACCTCCAACTGTAAGTGCAAATGCCAGACTTGAGAGTGTGATCCCCACGCCATAGACACCAACAAGCTTGTTGAAACTAGGATTTAGGAAGAGGGCAATTATGATGAGGATGAGCACGAAGAAGAGAATCATGAAGAAAGTGCTTGATGCTACCATATGAGGTTCTCCCTGATCTTCGGAGAACACACCGATTGCCATGAGACCGAATCCCGAAACGACGCCAAGGACCTGGCCAACAATCATGATGATTCTTTGAATTGTATTCTCAGTCCACCAATCCTTCAAGCCGATGAAGAAGGGAATTAGAGCGATACCCGTAAGTATGCACCCCCAGTTGTAGAAATATGCTCCAAACGGACTGTAGTTGAAATTGCCCAAACGACTTAGATAATGGGTGCTTGGACCATAAGGATCTGGATAGAACGCCCATGAGACCATTGTGAAAACACAGTAGAAAAGAATAACCAAAGCTACACTAATTGTGGTCAGAGGATATTTTCGAATACTGAATCCCATATCTGGACTCTACACACTTCCTCCTAATTAAATCAAGCAGTTACTCAAAGAACTGGAACTGAAATGAGGAACGCAGCACCCTTTGTCTCCTTCTCATCTAGGAGTTCAATTATGCCACCGTACGATTCAACAATTCTCTTAGAAAGATAGAGACCTAAACCTTTCCCTTCACCCTTAGTAGTCACACCTTTCTGAAATATTCGATGTCTAATGCTCGGGTCAATGCCAGGTCCATTATCACGATAGGTAATAATCAATGTTTTCTCTACTAGTCCTAGTCGGATTGTCACAACTGCTGAATCTCCAACGTAATCAGCAGTATTCCTCAGAAGGTTCTCTAACACTAGTGGAAGAAGAATACCTGGACGAATATCAGCCGAACGAATGTCAGGCTCAAAGAGAAGACTGACCTTGGCACCACTGTTTGCTTGCCTAGCTCGGTCAGCCATAGTCTGAAGAGTCTCAAGGAAATTATATGCAGCTGGGCGTCCTACAACTGAAAACAGTTTGATTACCCTAGACATCCTTTCACTGACTGCAAGAGAAGTCGACATATATGATTCCTTGTCCGCGGGTATATCCAATGTTTCATTGAGAAGTTCAATATGACCTCTTACTATTTGCATATCATTGCCTAAATCATGTGTAAGTACTGAAG
>MEHG01000234.1 GCA_001940705.1 Candidatus Thorarchaeota archaeon AB_25 | reverse complement strand
TGTAGACTCACTTGGATCCACTAGCTATCATTCTTCTAGTAATTGCCTTCATTGTTGCATTTGCGATTGGAAGTAATGATGAAACGATGAGCCCTGCAGTGGGAGCTCATGTTTTTAGTTTGAGACTGGCAGTGATAATTGGGGCAGTCATCAATCTGATTGGTGCAATATCTCTTGGTGGAGGGGTTTCGGAGAAGGTAGGATCCGACTTAGTGACCGGGAATGATCTATCATTGCAGATGGTCTTTGCAATTCTCATCTCTATGACTATCTGGTTGCTCATTGCTTCAGCGACAAAGGGATTGCCAATCAGTACGACGCAATGTATTGTCGGCTCGGTGATCGGTGTGGCTATTGCTGCACCATTCATTAGTGCCTCTGAGTGGGGAGCGGAAGCTATTAACACGGGTGTACTCATTGAGGTATTTGCTGGATGGATAATCTCACCTCTGATTGGATTCTTTATAGCGGCACTGGTTTTCTCACTCGTACGGAGATTACAAAAACGCGCTACAGGATTGTCTGGAAGAGAAAGACAAGAACAGGTTGCAGCCTATGGACTTGCAGGTTTCCTGATAATCACTGGATTGAGTCGTGGTGGGAATGACGTGGCCAATGCGGTTGCTCCGCTCGTGAGCTTGCCATTGTTTAGTACTCCTGTGGTAATTGGTTCAATCTCAATACCTGGAGTCTATATCCCATTGATTGTGGGGGGTCTGGGTATGGGATGTGGTTTGATGGTTGTAGGTAGGAAGGTTATCAAAGTTCTTGCCACAGAAGTGGTGACACTATCACCTTCATCAGCCCTGTCTGCAAGTGTTTCCGTTTCTTTGATAATGTTCGTGGGCACCTATTTTGGGCTCCCACTCAGTGGAACTCATGTACTTGTAGCAGCTCTGATTGCAGTAGGATATGTAGCAAACACTCCTGTACGTATGAAGCAGGTGAAAAACATCATCATCTCATGGATCATTACCGTCCCAATCTCACTGATTGTCACATTTCCTGTCTTCGCACTGATTCAATATCTAGTGCCGGTCCTTTAATCTGCTCCTTCAAGGGGGCATCTCAGGAACCTTGTGTATCAAGACATACTCCTTCGCAAGTTTTCCCAGTTCATTAGCCTCTTCTACTGAGAGGTGCACGCGATGACCAGAATCAGGAGCAGGGGTTTCTTTCCTTGTTGCCTCTATGATGGCAAGGTTGGCATCACGAACAACTGTTTCAGCACCAGAGCATAGTCGTGTGTCACCTGTATAGCCTACAACGGTTTCACCAATCTGAACTCTGAACCCTAAAGCCGGTTCTAAAACTCCTGCACCTTGATCTGACTCAAACGAAGAGTGTTCAACCTCAAAGGACTTTGTTTTGAAGAAATCAGTATCAAATCCCGAACCTTGTGACAACTCATGATACCAGATTTTGAAGGGAAGAGATGTACGATAGAGGTCACGATATCCCTTGATTATGCTGATTGCCTCTGAACAACCAGTAGGAATAAGTATGTTGAGGGGATTTGTTCGTTCCATCATTCGCATGAACCCAAATAAAGAATGTAGGCCGCCCACATGGTCAAAATGACCATGAGAGAGCGCTATAGGGTTAATGTCACTCACAAAATTAGTATTTCCAGACAACAATAGGTCTCTGAGAATACCATCCCCTACATCAAGCAGCATCATTTTACCAGTGAACTTCGAGGTCAACACTATTGTCGTACCAACTCCTGCTGCGCTGAAGGGTACTTTCACACTAACCTCATCATTTTCCCATTCAGTCCGATAGTTGTCGAATACACTACGATTCATTGATCGCACAATCCCTAAGGTGAAGTGTCCAGTCTCTCGTTGATGTTCAATATCGGTGTTATATGTCTTGACTAACAATTGAAAGAAAATGAAATGGAACGGGGGGTACCCGCTCCATTCTGATATCTAGTCGTATCCTAATGGGTTGAACTTAGCAAGAAAGTTCATGAAGTACCCTATGAGGACTGACACGACAAGACCTGCAGTTGTTGTAAGAAGTACAGTTACCCAATCAGGAGTTGCGCCATAGAACATCTGCATAACTGACCAGTAGATACCAGCTAGGGTCATACCTGAGAATGCGACTTTCTTGAGTGGCACCTTGACAGTCCTCGTCTGGAGAACACCCATATCGACTAATGCCGCTGCAAGTGCTCCAGCCTTGTCGCGCTTCAGCTTCAGTTTCTTTCCAAGCTGTCCGACGGTCACCTTCGATTTTGGTTTTATCACTCTCAGAGCCTTGGGGGCATACTCTGCAATGTCGTGAGAGAAGTGCTGGATTGCAGCTCCTGTGTCGATACCACACTTTCCACAGGTTGGAGCATTCGTCTTCCATTTTCTACCACACTGCGGACAACGTTTTCCATCCCATGCACTGTCTGCAGCTTTACTTACACGTCTAACGAGTTCGTCCTTGTCAATCGTCTCTTCACCTTTCTTCGGTTTCCTTCGAAGAACAACAGCTGATGGAAATATCCCCACGTCTGAACCTCTTGTCGCACCTTTCATCTTGCGTGCTGCCAAAATCCCTCGCTGAAATTCATCAAGAGAGAGAATCAGTGTGAATATGGACATTACTGCAAAACCTGCAGTGATGAGACCACTGACTGAGAAGAGAACGCCAATGCCAGCAGGTCCAATTCGAAGCACAAAATTCTCACTAACGGTTGCATTCACTCCAGGTGAAGTTGAGTTGGAGTATGTGAAAGAGAAAAAGCCTGTTACCGTACCTGAAACTAAGGTGATGTTTCCAAACGTGAAGAGTGAAGACAGATCTATTGATGGAATGGCGAGTGAGCCAGAGAAACCATCAGGTAGTAAACCATAGGAACTCATGTCAAACGGAGGCGGATTGATGACTGGGACAGACATATAGGACATCTGGAACTTAGCCTCGTGAATTGTCAGATTGGTTTCTGTGAGTATTGTAACATTGATCGTAATTGGATCTGTTACATCCAGCTGAATCGGATTAGCTGCATCGGATGTTGCTGCGTTTATTCCGTTCACTTCTAGTAAGAAGCCAAGATTGTCATCGCCGCTCCAACCAGCAGGGGGTGCTGCCTGTGCCGGCACAAACACTGTTGACCACAACAAGCATGTGATTGTGAACATAATGAAGAAATGTGGTAGCGTCTTTCGCACTTCTAATGTACCTCCAAAGGGGTCAAGTAAGTTGAAACGATAGGACCTTTCCCTTTAACTGTTGTTGGCTTTGAAGTCCCCACCCATCGCCTCTTCAATTTCTTTATCAAAATCGTCGTCATCTTGTGGCTCAAAGATTATGTGCCGTTTAGCAGGTTTCTCAGGGAGGGGCGCCCAGTTGGCAATAGCACCCAATGCATATCCGCCAAAAAATGATA
>MEHG01000233.1 GCA_001940705.1 Candidatus Thorarchaeota archaeon AB_25 | reverse complement strand
CCATCTTGTTCAGGAACTGGCAACAAATGCGGGACAGATGGCTGACAATGAGATTGTACATCTCCTGACACTTGGAGACACACCATCAGCGGACCCAAAGTTTCAGAATCAGTTTCGGCACAACACCTTCTTTGTGAGTTCAAACATACGTGAAGCAGTTTCTGAGGGACGAGCAGATTATACTCCCATAATGCTCTCCGATATCCCAGATCTTTTCAGACACAGGAAAATGCCTCTTGATGTAGCAATGATCCAGATCACTCCTCCAGACCGCAATGGGTACAGTTCCCTAGGAATATCTGTGGACATCACCAAGTCTGCTGCAGAAAGCGCAGATATTGTCATTGCGCAAGTGAATGACAAGATGCCAATCACTCACGGTGACTCATTCATTGATGTTCGTGATATCGACTACTTGGTTCCCCACAATGAACCATTGAGAGAATTACAACCTGTTGAGGTGACAGAAACAATAGACAAGATTGGTCGATATGTCGCCAGGATCGTTGAGAATGAGTCAACACTTGAGCTCGGAATAGGAGCACTGCCTCAATCTGTATGCAGCAATCTGTTGGAAACAGGCGTGCAAGATCTTGGAATACATACTGAGATGTTTAGTGATAGTCTGCTTCCACTTATCGAGAAAGGAGTTGTTACGAACAAGAAAAAGACGCTCCACCGTGGCAAGGTGATTGCCAGCTTTGCAATGGGTTCTGAGAAACTCTACGACTATATTGATGATAATCCCATGTTCCACTTTCATGATACGGCCTATGTGAACGATCCATATGTCATCGGACAGAACAACAAGATGATTGCGATTAATTCAGCCCTTGAAGTGGATCTCACTGGGCAGGTTTGCGCGGACTCTATTGGACACAGATTCTACAGCGGTATTGGTGGGCAGGTTGACTTCATTCGTGGTGCAAAGAGGTCTCATGGCGGCAAGGCTATAATCTGCATGCTCTCAACAGCAATGGATGAAACAGTTTCACGAATTGTACCACGTCTCAGCGAAGGTGCTGGAGTTGTGACCACTCGGGGGGATGTAGACGTCGTCATCACCGAATACGGTCTTGCGACACTCCATGGAAAGACCATCCGTGAGCGCGTTCTCTCACTCATTGCAGTTGCACATCCTAAATTCAGGAATGAGTTACTCGAAGCGGCAAAGAAGATGCACTATGTCTTCGAGGATCAGGTTCCATTCCTTGTACAAGGAACATACTTCGCCTCAGAGTACGAGATGCAGGAATCTTTCAAGACTGCAGAAGGCCCACTCGAAGTTCAGTTCAGACTGATCAGACCAGATGACAGCGACAGAATCAAGGAACTATTCTATGGTTTGAGTGAAGAGAGCATTTACTTTCGATTCCTCACTCCTCTGAAATCGCTGCGTAGACAGACCCTACAAGATTTCTACAATGTGGATCAAGCAAGTGACCTCAGTGTGGTTGCAGTTGTGAAGTCTGGTGAAGAGGGAGAGACTGAGAAAATCATCGGTGCGGGGAGGTACCTTCTGAACAGGAGTACAAATGAAGCAGAATTTGCATTACTTGTGAAAGATGAGTATCAGGGCAAGGGAATTGGTACGTTCCTCCTCAATCATCTCATGAGGATTGCTAAGAGCAAGGGAGTTGAAGCCTTTATTGCATTTGTTCATCCTCAAAACCAACCAATGATTCGATTCATACATAAAACTGGAAAGGTTGTAGAGAGCAAACTTTCGATACAAGATGAAGAGTATCTCTTCCGTCTCAAGCTGTGATGATTGATTGTCAAGTTCTATCAGATTCACATGTAGCTATGCCGAATCTGTGCGAGTCGACCATCTACGTGGATAGTTTCTAGGAATGCCGTAATGAAGTCATTTGGAAACTCGTAACCATCCTCAACAATCATCTCCCTGAGATGTTTCAGTACAGCACCTACCGTTTCGACAGATGGATTGTCTAGTGCATTACAGAATAACGTGAAAGTTTCATCAGTCATCCCCATCTTCTTTGCATGTGGAGTCCACCACTTCAACGGGGGTGTCCATGATTTCTTTATAGTGAACCATAGGTTGACCGACGCTACGATAGAGCGATACAGGTTTAGCTTGGAATCATGAGTAAATCCTCGGTCGTTGTCAATTCTCCCGGCTCCATAGGAACCTACAGCTAGAGCAAACTTGTTCTTCATACGGTCAACATGTTCTTCTTCTGGATATCTAGCGAGCTTCTGTCTCCATTCCTCCAACTTACCTGAGGAGTCATGTATCACAACACCTTCAGCATATGGTGAGTGATCGATATCTAAGGGAGACTCAATCTGCTGTCTAAACCAAGAGTCAGCAACAGGAGAGAAGTCAATGACGAGCTTTCGAGGCTCAACAGATTCGTCAAATTCCAGCCAAATTGTGTCTTTCATCTCAAGACTGTCATAGTACTCCTCTGTGACGTAGATTAGAGCATCCCAGTCTGTGGTTGGTGCTCCAAATCCTGTGGCTCTACTCCCCCAAATCATAATTCCAAGCACATGGGGTTCTTTAACAAGCCCCTCAAGACGTTCACGGGCCATCTTGTCGTCTATCTCTTCAATACTCTTCACAATTGGAATCTGATTCTCGCTCACCAGATGTCGCCTCATCCGGTTCCTGCTAGTATCCAGCATTAAAGCATGATTGTCTGCGCTAAAAGAAGTGAAGGCGCCACACCGCCGGGAAGCGGTAACGACAGACACTAAAAGTCGTAAATAGGGACCGTGGCGCTCAACAGAATTGAGTTCTGTTCAGGTCTAATAAGCACCTAGAATTTTGATGAGGTTAAATTGAACTCGTCTGATAGGATACCATGACAGACACTGCATTATTGTCGCTCGTGAGAAAATTCACAAAAGAACAACTTCAAGCAATTGATTCTGTCCTTCGGATACTTGACCCAGATGAGTATCGAGACTACCACGGTCAATATGGAGTTTGTAATGCTCCAGATCGGATTGAGCTCTTGAGAGAAGAGATTCGGACTGCGTTAGGAAAGAAGTGAATTACACTATCACAAACGCTGGTGGGAACAATACAAAATACTCAATGACAATTGAGAGGACAATTCCACCCAAAATCAGCCCCTTACCTCTCTTTGGGTTGATATCTGTGAACCAGAGGATGGCACCAATGAGCACTACAATGACCCCTGAAATCTGACCTACGAATATCAGAAAGTCCCAGATTTCAGCAAGGTACGCTCCTATCATCTGTGCGAAGTTCTGAAGTGGAGACTGTAATAGTACAGGATTCATTCTCTCTACCCATCTCAGAGTATCTTTGCACTGATTTAAGGTCCTAGAGATATCAGAAGGAGTGGTGGGCCCGGCGAGTGAGAAACTTGCTATATTCGATGATACTGACGCGCGCGTGGAGT
>MEHG01000232.1 GCA_001940705.1 Candidatus Thorarchaeota archaeon AB_25 | reverse complement strand
GCCATGGGACTCTCTGTCTTCTCAATGATCGCAAAGAACACTGGGGAGTCCATCGTTACCTGTAGCTCTGCATCAGTTTCGCCCTCTGCAACCTCAAGGAGCTCTGCATCCCCTATCTTCATGTACATCTTGGCATCAATATCAGGAAAGATGAACAGAAGCGTCTTGTTATATTCCTTGAACCTGCGTTGGATTTTCGGGTCCTCAAAACGTTCTCCAAGAGTTTGAAGCATCGCCAGTATCTTGTCTTTGGTCATTCAGTCACCCAATTAATGAAGTTCACAGGTCGAGTTATATCTTTCCTAGGAGGGGGTAGAAAAAGAAGGATGAGGGGAAAGACTCCCCTATATCCACACTGAGTTTGTTACGGGCTTTGAAGGATTACATTCCTAATCCTTTCTGAACGCCTTTACCATAGTTTGGATCTGCTTTATGGAAATGTTCCACCATTCTCTTCTGAATGAACTCAGGGGTATGCTTCAAAGAGCCTACAATGTTCTCGATGAGCCTTGCTTGCTCTTCTTTTGACATGAGTCTGAATAGATTTCCAGGCTGAATGAAGTCATCGTCGACCCGTGGTTGATTGTAGCGGTCGGCATCACCGGAAATCTTCAATGGAGGCTCTCGGAAAGCAGGGTTTTCAGTAGGCCCACCAAAACTATTAGGCTCGTAGTTTATTGCTGGACCAGCATTGCCATCAAACCTCATGAAGCCATCTCTTTGGTAATTGTGTACTGCTACGTTACGAGGTCGATTTACTGGCAGAAGCTGATAGTTTACACCCAGTCTGTATCGATGAGCATCTGCATATGAGAAAATTCTAGCTTGAAGCATCTTATCTGGTGAGAACGAGATACCTGGAACAACATTAGATGGTGCAAAGGCTGCCTGTTCTACATCAGCAAAGTAATTCTCTGGATTCTTGTTTAGTTCAAGAACTCCAACATCAATGAGTGGATAGTCTGTATGCGGCCATACCTTCGTCAAGTCAAAAGGATTCCAATGATATGATTCAGCTTCTTCCTCAGGCATTATTTGGACTTTGAAGTTCCACTTTGGAAAGTCCCCTCGTTCAATTCGTTCGAATAAATCCCGAGTCGCCCAATCTGGGTCTTCAGCAGTCAAACGGGCAGCCTCTTCAGCACTGAAGTTCTCAATGCCCTGCTGTGTCTTGAAATGGAATTTCACCCAGAATCGCTCATCCTTTGAATTGATGAAACTGTAAGTGTGACTTCCATATCCATTCACATGTGCGAACCCCTTTGGTGTCCCTCGATCAGAGAACAAAATTGTGACTTGATGAAGTGACTCTGGGCAGAGGGACCAGAAGTCCCACCACATCGTTTGGTTCCGAAGGTTTGTCTGTGGTTCACGTTTCTGCGTATGAATGAAGTCACTGAACTTCAAGGGGTCTCGAACAAAGAACACAGGAGTGTTATTCCCCGTCATATCCCAGTTTCCTTCTTCAGTATAGAACTTTAGCGCAAATCCTCGTACATCACGTACGGTATCTGCTGAGCCTCGTTCACCTGCAACAGTTGAAAAACGAGCAAGGACATCTGTCTTCTTTCCAACCTTGGAGAAAAGTTTTGCTTTACTATATTTTGTGATGTCATGTGTCACAGTGAAGGTTCCAAAAGCTCCTGCTCCCTTTGCATGAACAACCCGCTCAGGAATACGTTCCCTGTGGAAGTGAGCCAACTTCTCAAAGAGATGAAAGTCCTGAGCCAATAATGGACCACGGGGTCCGGCTGTAATAGAGTTCTGATTATCTGCGACAGGAATTCCTGAAGCAGTTGTGAGTGTTTCTTCCTTTCCTTTTTTCTTAGAATCGGGCATGTTCCTCTTACCTCATCCTATATTGTCATCAATTTGTAATGAGAACAAATTACTAATCAGTATGATTTAAGTATTGCCTCGTACAGGAAGGAATTAAAGGTCCACCGATTTCGAGTTGAAACCTAACTCCAGAGACTGATAACACAATGAACAAAGAACAACTCATCTCTATGTTAAGAGAGAATGGTCACAAAGTCACACCTCAACGCATAGCTATATGCGAAGAGGTCCTATCGAGTAAAGAACATCCTACTGCAGAAGCCATTTTTGAAAAAGTATCCAAGCGACATCCAGCCATTAGCTTCACAACAGTCTATCATACTTTAGATTTACTTAAGAAATTGGAGTTGATTCATGAGATTAGGTTCGATAATCGAGTGACAAGATATGATCCTAACACTTCGGTTCATGTCAATATAATATGTCAAAAATGTGGCAAGATATCGGATTATGAGTCAGATACTGTAAAAATACAGTGGAATCACATTATTTCTGAGCTCAAAATACAACCCATTGGACAACGTCTTGATGCTTATGTGATATGCGGGGATTGCAAAGAATAGTCCTCAAAACAATACTTTCAACCGTCTGATTTATCAACCATATTCAATGGTTTGATGCACTAGCTCAGGAGAGAGAAGGTACATGACTGAAGAAAATGATATCATGAAAAGTGAGAAGCCTGTACAAATTAGCGAAAGTAGTTCAAATTTAGCATATTATGCATGGGCGGGTGGTCTTGTTTTCACAGTAATTTTCACAATCCTAATCTGGGCGGTAGGAAGATCCCTAGACCCATTTCTTTCTACACTCCTTCCAGATCAAGGAGCAGCATGGTATTTCTGGAAACTACCTACGCGTGAATTCATGACTATGTTCATCGTGTGGAGTTTTTATCTTGCTCACCAATTCTCGATTTGGGGAGCAATATACTGGGCACAGAAGAATCTGACTCACCTTCGTACTAAACCAACAACGGGTCTTACAAGGTATAACTTAGTTGCCTTCATAATCAACTTGACTTTTATAATGCTGCATCTAATTCAGACTCATATCTGGTTTGATGGACTCGCACAGGATACGCCAATCTGGACCAGTCAGGGTTCAGTAATTGTGATGTTGGCGATCATCCTAATTATAGAGAATCCGAGCCGGGGTCTCTTCTTGGGGAAGAAAATGGGCAAACCCATGACAGCTCGTGTTTCTGGATTCTTCAGAAGAAATCATACTTACGTTGTCGCTTGGGCAATTGTCTACACTTTCTGGTTCCATCCAATGGCGTATGATCCTCAATTGTTGACAGGGTTCTTCTACATGTTTCTGCTCTTCACTCAAATCTCTCTGGCATACACTGTTGTCCATATCAATAAGGGATGGATTGTGTTCCTCGAGAGCTTTGTAGGGATTCATGCCTTCATTGTAGCCACTACTACTCTATCACAACTGGAAACAGGTATCTGGGTCATGTTTACCACTGGATTCGCATTCATGTTCGTGTTTACGGCTATGTTTGCCTTCAAAGTAAGGAGAGAGATAAAATGGGGTGTCATTCTAGGATACATTACAGCCATAGTATGGATTTACCTCCTACCTACTCAGTTTGGCGGATATGATGGTAGGGAC
>MEHG01000231.1 GCA_001940705.1 Candidatus Thorarchaeota archaeon AB_25 | reverse complement strand
GGGCTGTATATTTATATCAAAACTGCCACTGATAGTTACTACAGATATTTTTCTAAATATCGTAGCTCGCGAAGAAGGGAGGAAAAATGCAGGAACAAATGTTTACTGTGCCTATCCCACCATTACTTGCCCTTGGGTTTCTGATAGGAGTCATACTGTTACTAATAGGTTACCGAGAGAATTCCGACTTAACGCGACGCAATCACCTGATAGGTTTAGGATTGGTCATCATCGGAATCATGATACCAGTTACTCCAATCACATGGTATGGATACTTGGCATTAACCACTGTGCTTGTGCTGGGGCTCTTAGAGATTGCAATACTCGCAGTATCTTTGATTTTTGGGATCATTCTAATGTACTTAGGCGCAAAGACTTACTCAAAGTCTCAATAATAATAGCGGGGTCACATGCACAACTGGTCACAACCTCACTTGCATCATTGATTACTTTCACAAAAAAGTTAAAAGAACAATAAGCTATATGTTAACTAGAATTGGTTAACTATCAAGAATGTGAGTGCTCTCTGTGAAGTCTATCCATTTCAGGTTTCCAACCAAGCGGCAGGAATTCATATGGCTGAAAAGACGACAGGAGATCCCTCCGTCGACAATCGCTCGAGAATTGAAGGTATCGCGCGCACTAGTTAGCAAGACACAACGAATTGCTGAGGAGAGAATCGAGAGAATCCTGTTGCACACTGCCGCGACAAATCGGATTAATATCGAGCACATCAGTCCAAGGTACGGTTTTGCTGTGGGTTACTGCCCTGCAAACAAGTCACCGACCTACATCATATACTCACCTGCTCTGGGAACTCAGCTATGGTTCAGTCATGGAGGGGACTGTGGGAATTGCAGTGAGCAAGCAATATGTGAGAAGACAATCCACACACTTGCTCATGAATGGAATCTCCCACTTCCGAAGGGAACACCAGCAACAGAAGCAGCAGAGGAGCTCTTCATCGCAATAATGAGGCGTCTGAAATGGAGCGAATAGACACAGGGTCGGAAGTTCATTCCTCATCAATTCGTGAAAATCTCAAAACAAGAACCCTGTACGAGATGGCCAAGGAGTGGAGTGAACAACCGTGGGATGGAGTCCAATACACTCGAATTACCGAAGAGTTGTGGAACTCTGTTGATGCTTCTGGTCTCATGGACGGACCATATGGCGATTCCGTAACACTGCTTGAGATGTGTATTGTCGACTCCACTAAGGCATTACAAGCAGGTCAACTCACAGAAGAACAGGCAGTAGATGGCCTGAAGAAACTCTTGGAGAATGACGACTTTATCGTGGGTGCCAAGATTATAGAGGTCTATATCAAGACAAATCCTGTGTGTAGAATATCAAATCAGACGCGTTTGCACAGGTCAGGTCAGGGTCTGCCATTCCCTGAGTGGAATAGAGGGAAGACTCTGCTAGTCTCTTTGTCGTTTGTTTCTTGGCTTGTGCTGTATGTGGTGTTGGTAGGCTTTGGGGTATGGGAACCCACACAGCTTATCACATGGACTATCATCACTGGTATGTCTGGAGTTTTCTTCTACTACGTTCGGAGGAGACTCCATAATTTCAGGTTCAGAAGAACGTTTTGGATCGTAGGATTTGGATGTTTCTTCAGTATGCCCCTCACAATTGCTTGGTTATATCTTCTGAGCTGGCTAGCTGCTCCATTTGTGAGCTGGCTAGCTACTCCCTCAATTCCTCTAGTTCTTCGACTGGTGATTTTTGGTCCGGTTTATATCATCCCACCTTTACTAGGTGGCGGTTTGATTGCAGAGAGATTGGGGAAACGGCGTGATTACATGCCTTACATGTGACATCTATGATTTCCCAGAAGGTGATTGAAATGGAGCGAATAGACACAGGGTCGGAAGTTCATTCCTCATCAATTCACGAAGATCTCAAAACAAGAACATTGTATGAGATGGCCACAGCTTGGGCTGAACAACCGTGGGATGGAGTACAATACAAGCGTATTGCAGAGGAACTTTGGGACTCCATTGATGACTTGAATCTCATAGAGGGTCCATTTGGTGATTCCATAACTCTACTTGAATCCTGTATTGTTGATTCAAACGAAGCAATAGAAGCGGGTCTATTGGGTGAGAAACAAGCATTGGACAGTCTGAGGGAGCTTTTAGAGAATGACGACTTTTTTGTAGGCGCCCGGATCATAGAGGTATCCGTCGAAACAAATCCAGTGTGCAGAATATCAAACATCGACATTTTGTTGCAGAAGGATTGGCCAATCGGTCCTCAGAAACCTCAGTGGTGGAAACGAAGCGTTCGAAGTTTCTGGCTTTCTGTGGGAGTCGTTTCCTTTGCTACAATGGTCATCATCTACTCCATATTGATTAGCCTTGGAATACTGCCACCCATACATCTCTTCCTAGGCGTAGCAGTTGGCATTCCAATGTACGCTCTTAGTTACTATTTCCGCACAGTAGCTACCAAGAGAACGTGGAGAGTAGTATTCATTCTTCTTGGTTCTTGTTTCATAGGATTCTGGTTCATTTTAGCTCCCTTAACCATTCTTCTTAGTTACCTTAGCATTTCTCTTCCATGGTGGTTGGGATGGCCCCTTCCAATGATTCTGTCCTTAGTAGTAGGAGCATTCATAGGAGATTGGCTTGGAAAGCGACGGGATTACAGACCTTACATGTGACTTAGACAGAAAGAAGATGGCTCCCCCGCCGGGACTTGAACCCGGGCGAGAATGACTCAAGAAATAACATGTATAAGGACCAAGTAGATAGCTTGGTCAGTCGGGTAATGGTGGGATTAAGGTTGTCAGAGGAGCTACTCAAAGAGAAGAATGATGTAAAACAGCTCAAAGCAGTAATTGAAGATCTTCGCTGTGCTGTTATCGTAATGATTGTTGTTGTAACCTTGCTTGCAGGCTACATAGCTTTGCAGATATTGCAGCAGCCCTTTATTACATACCTTTCTGATCCAAGATTGGTTTTCGTGGGGCTTTTGGCATTTCTAATTGTGTTCGCTCTTTGGTTAGCTACAAGCAGAGGAGAATAAGTAGTGGCGCCCCCGCCGGGATTTGAACCCGGATCTCAAGAGGTCTGCTTCAAGCCTCAATCGCTTGGATTGACAGTCTTGAATGCTAACCGGACTACACTACAGGGGCATCCAGTGCGCTCGACTAGCGATTTTCTATTAAAGTTGTCGGAGTGACTTACTCCAAATCTATCAACCAGTCATTATTGAATATCCCTTTCTCATTAAATCCCAATAATTCTCAGAATCACTATCTTCTACAAGTAGGGCAACCTTGTCTTTTTGTGGTCCTATCCAGTCAAAGGAACTCTCCATAGTCCAATCCCAATCTAGGCTGTGGATAATCTCTTTGTTTGTCGCCCAGGAAATCACTTCAACTGTCCGAAGGTACTTCTCCAAGTCCTCTCTGATTAGTGGAGATACAACATCGTTTTTCAAAGCATCAGCACCGAACAACATATGCG
>MEHG01000230.1 GCA_001940705.1 Candidatus Thorarchaeota archaeon AB_25 | reverse complement strand
GGGACTGCTTTGAGAGCCTCTTGTGTAGTTCGGAGTACTGTTGGAATCATCATGAACGCAAGAGTGAAACTTCCAGCAACTATACCCATTCCCAGATGAAGGAAGTCTACAAGGAAAGCAAACCCAAAAGCTCCGAAGACAATTGAAGGGATTCCTGCCATAACATCTGACGCAAACTCAACAATAGAACGTCCCCATCCGGGTTCTGTATATTCAGTTATGTAGACTGCTCCGAACACACTCAAAGGAATACCAACTACACAAGCGAGGACAATTAACTCAACTGTACCAACAAACGCGTTTCGAATCCCTCCCTGAAGACCTATGCCCGGAAATGTTGTGAAGAACTCAAGACCTTGTCCAGGTCCGCTCCCAAATACCTGCCAGAATCCAATGCTTGCTACTTGGATGAGTATGAGAAAGAAGGGTGATACGATGATCAAAATGACAATCGCAAGAATGACCTTGAAGAGGAAGTCAGTGAAGTGGCGTCGAGACTGAGTCACTGTCATTAGATATGTAATGAGAGCGTCAGTCCTTTCACCCATCTAGATATACCCCCTTGTTTTCATTCCCCAACGAATGAACAGCTTGGCAGTCGCTGTGAAGCATATCGACATGATCATGAGGACCAGACCAACAGCGAAGAGTGCGGACCTCCAAAGTGGGAAGACGAATGCGTAACCAAGTTGGTTAGTGATGATGCTGGTCATGACATAAGTTGGGTCGAACAACGTATAGGGAATCTGTAGTGAGTTCCCAGTGACCATTAGGACAGCCATTGTTTCTCCCACAGCACGTCCGAGTGAGAGTACTACAGCAGCACCAACACCTGGGAGAGCTGCTGAAATCACAATTTTCCTTGCGGTTTCACTCTGAGTAGCACCGAGTGCAAGAGACGCCTCACGAAGACTTCTTGGAACCGTCTGCAATGCATCGTGTGTGATAGTAACAACAGTTGGGAGCAACATAATTGCTAGAATCACACCTCCAGCAAGCAAGCTTAGACCATTGGTATCACCTTGAAACCATGGCATCCACGCTGTGAGAGGATTACTCTGAAGACCAGGAGCCAACACATTCTTGATGTAAGGGACCATCACGATATACGCCCAGAGACCGTAGACAATAGAGGGAATAGCTGCCATCATCTCAGTGATCATTTTGATTGGCTGACGTAGTCGCATCGGGCAGAATTCTGATAGGAAAACAGCACCACCGATTCCGACCGGTATTGCAATTCCAATTGCTATCATGGTACAAAGCAATGAACCTACGATGAACACTCCAATACCATAGAGGTCTCTATTTGGGTCCCACGTAGGACCTATGATTATTCCTGGACCACCCACAGGATTGGTGAGGATTGGTGTCGATTCATACCAGAGAAAGCCAAGAATCAGAACAATGATCAATGTACTTGCTAGAGCTGGAACCAGCAAGAACACTTTTCCAAGCATGTCGGTCTTCCCAGACCTGTCAGCGTCTAGGAAATCAGCAATGGGAGTCGTGATGCGCTGTTTCAATCTGAGAAGTGGAGACATCTCTTCCTCGATCTTCGGATGCTCGATTGTCTGATTCTCAGTTTCAGTCATTCATGTTTTCCTCAAGTAAGAATTTCATGGTGAAGGGGAGAGTGCACTCATGATATTGAGCGAGTAACTCTGGGCGGCTGTACCATTGATTGGCACATAGCCTACTACACTCACGAATTTTTGACCTTGGACAAGACACCACGATACGTATGTGATTGTGTTCTCGCTGAGGTGATTTCGATTGATGAGGTAGAAGAGCAATCTCGCAATTGGATAGGCACCTTCAATCCCTGAGTTCATGATGTTCTGCCCTGGTGCTGTTAGATTTGTCGGGATTGCTTTGACCGCATTTGCGACAGAAGGTGTGACCCACTCGTCATTACCAGGATTATAGAGGTCAGCTACGACCAGATCACCCAAGAATGCTAGACCTACATAACCAATCGCCGTTTGGTCTCCAGCAACACCGGACGCAACTCCGGGATTTCCATCCACAGCGTTTATTCCAGCGGGGAATGAAAGAGCTTCCTCATGTCCCAAATACCATTCATATTCCGCACCATTTGAATTGATGTTCTCATCCGCGGTCTCAAGCCATTTCGCGAATGTTGCGGTTGTACCACTAGCGTCAGATCTGACAAAAACATGGATAGGTCCAGTTTCTTGAACAGTCACACCAAACACTGTGGAGAAATCAGCCCAAGTTGTGACATTTCTCTGGAAAATAGCCACAACCATATCACAGTCTAACTTGAATGATGATCCATTCACAGCCTCGTTGATTACTACTCCAAGGGCGTCAGCTGAAACAGGAAGAATTTCGATGTCAGGATTATCATCGATATAGTCCTGCTCGGGGTACGAACTAGATGCACCGATATCGATCAATGCTTGACCCACGAGAGACTGACCCAACCCTGAACCTCCTGTACTAGGATTTACAGTCAAACCCGGAAAGACAACATTGAACTCCGTAGCCCAAATCTGCGAGAGGGGGTAGACGGTTGAGGAACCTGCAGTAGTTATCGTGCCTTGGACTCCACTCCCCGGCGGAGGACTTATGAAAATGAGACCTCCAGCTCCTAGAAGAATCCCGATAATCAACCCTACGAATAAACTACTCTTATGCTTCCAAATGGACCTCATCTGTAGATTCCTCTTAAAATATACATGAATGTCATGAACTTCCACGAATTAAGGTAATCGCAACCAATAATCAAGAACCATGGTATCCAATGTTCTTGCAAGTGCCTCGCTAATCGAGAGGTAATTAAATGTTAGTAGACATTGATTCGGGATTCTTACTAGCGTTTCCATTTCAAGTCCTTTACAATGAAATTGGCAATGCCATCAAGATGCTTACCTAATTTCTTGCCCCTGTTTGTGAGAATATGGATTATCTCATTTCCTGCTTTCTCAATTTCAATTAACTCATTATCAAGAAGGAATTTCCGAGCAGTTGCAACTCTAGCACCATTCAGTGCTGGTAATGTCTTGGTTTTCTTTCCAGCCTTGATTATCTCATCTGCTCTTGCCTTTCCTCTGAGTCGAGTAAGGAGTAAAATGACAGTGAGTTCATATTCACCGCGAAGAAGTTTTACAAAGGGACTAATTTTCACCATAGCTTGCTCACTCCGTGGATAGATTCTTCTCACTCTATTATCAAATATAGAAATCCCCGACCTATCCCGACTTCAGAAGCTAGACTTATGACCTCGACTCACTACTTTTTGAGTTGGTGATGGTAATGGTTCAGAAACCCAAGAATACCTTGAATGATCTCGATGCCAAGTCATGGGTGAAATCAACAAAGTCATGGTTTGTGATTAATCCTCGTTCAAGGTCCAGAGAACAATTGAGTCATCCAGCCAAATATCCAGAAGAGTTGGTGCAGAGATTTGTCACCTACTTTACTAAACAGGATGGCTGGGTTCTTGATCCGTTTGCTGGGGTTGGTAGTACTCTTGTCG
>MEHG01000229.1 GCA_001940705.1 Candidatus Thorarchaeota archaeon AB_25 | reverse complement strand
GTGAAAAATGGATTCAGATTTTCACTGATGTTTATGCGGTAAGTAAAATTCCAGAGGAGAAGAAACAATCCGTATATCTGGACTTACTTGGCTCTAATAGAAAATACGCGGAAGTGTGTTTTGACTTCGATGAATCACGAGGTTTCATTGGCACCTCACAAGAGATGATGGTTCAAGGGTTGAGCTTTGATGGATTCAGAGCTGAGTTCTTAGCTGTACCATGGGCAGTCAAAAAATTCTGGACAGAGATTGCTAAGAAACATAATTTGGAATGAATGACTAAGCAATCAATTTCCTGACCTCAGTCACCAGATTCTCGTACAACTTCATTGGTTCTTCAACGTCCACAAATCCTCCAGTGAACACTTCTCCTTTGCCTCCTCCTCTTCCTCCAAACTGCAGCACTGGTTTTGAGATATACTCAGAGGCGTCTTGTGGCATTCCATTAGTCCTAAGAATAACCTGCGACTTGCTACCAGGTGCAAATAGCAGAATAATGGATGACTCAGTTACGGCTATCTGATTTGAGAGAATTTTGAGAGAATTCGCATCATATCCAGGGAGATATTCATGTCTGAAGCTGATGTCTGCAATTTGTTCAACTGTTGAACCACTTGATAGCAATTGGGTGGTCTTCTCAATCAACTTCTGTTTATCATCAACTGCCAATTTCGCTCGGTCTAAAACGGCTCCCAATTGCTCCATCTCGTATGGGTATGAGTATTTCCTTCGAAGTGCTTCATTATAGAGGCTGGAAACAAGACGTGCTGCTTTCATACCTGCTACAAATTCGACATGCGTCTTCTTCTCACTCGTCTTTACTTCCAACACTTTGAAGAATCCAATATCCCCCGTTCGTGTCACATGAATGCCAGAACACGCAGAGGCATCAATGTCACCAGCACTCACTACTCTAAGTTGGTCATATTTTTCTGTAAGCCCCTCGCGGCTCCTAACAGATTGATCGATACTCTTTGAATCTACAAAACTACTCGTTACTGGTGAGTCCTCTTCGATTATTTTCATGACTTCGGCTTCTGTTTCGAAAATTGTGTCAAGATCTAGTTCTGCACCCAATAGCTCAACAGTACCATGCTTTCCATCTATCCAGAGTTCTCCCACATTGATGTCTTTATTTTTCTTCTTAATGATGGCCACAAAGAGATGTTCAGAGGTATGATTCTTCATCATTGACGATCGCCAGTCCATGTCAATCTCTAAGTGTCCTCTTGCACCCTCAGCTAATGACCCATCAGTGATTAAGACTACGCCCGCAGAGTCACTAATTGTATCAATAATTGAAACACTCTGGTCCCCAACAATGAGAAGTCCCTTCTCACCAGCCTGTCCTCCACCTGCCGGTCGGATGACATTCTCTTTGATACGGATGTGATAGCAATCATCGAGTCTCTTTGCAGACTCTATAGAAACATCAAACTCGCTCTTGTCTGGGTCGGTCCAGTATGGAGGGACATCGTTCATGTGATTTCACCTTCACAAAGTATCTGTCGTTGTGTTCGGGTTTGATTTCAAAACTGTTTCCTCTCAATGCCTCGTCCGAATCGGATATTCTCCACCTGCCGAAATCAATATAGCAGATGCTGATTGACCTACTGATGTTCAGAATTACGTTCAGAGGCATCAATCCATGTTCAAATTCCTGAAGTCCGATCCGGTGAAGAAAGCTAAGAAACACATTGAGAAGGCACTCATTGAGATTGAGGAAGGATATCCCGACTATGCTAGTACTGAATATGAGAAGGCAGCTCGTAAATTCCTAGAAGTCGAACAAACAGATTTCGCTGTGAAGTACTTTCGAGAGGCCGCAATATGTTCGTTAGAGCATGATGACCACTATAGATGCTCTGAGATGAAAATAGCTGCAGCTGAGTGTCTTCTACAAGAAGGCCGTTATGATGAAGCTGGAAATTTGTATTCTGAGTCTTCTGACCACCTTCACCGAGAGAAGAAGTCAAAGGAATCTAACAGATCTTTGGGCGTTGCTATTGTTGGATACCTTGCTGCAAGAAACTTCAACACTGCCACAAATCTGATGCGAAAGGCTGAGAAACGAATCAAAGAAACCAGCTCGAAAAAAGACCCGCTTTATGCTCTAGCTGAGGTGTCAGTGAAGATTCTATGCGAGGGAATTGATATTCCCACTGCACAATTTGAGAAAGTCGCCAAGAGTGTGAAACCAAATGAAATCGAGCGACCACTTGTTGACTTTTTGATTTCCTCAACAAGACTTGCCCTCCAAACCGAAATAGCGCTGGAATGGGCTGGAGCGCCTCAAAAGGAAGTGAATGTCAAAGAACCTCTTGAGATAGAACTGAGGTACAAATGCCCATCTGAGGTTCAGATTGTAGATCATAGACTTACTCTATCAAACAGTGTCATTATCACTAAAGAGCCTGAGTATAAACAGAATCCATCGAAAGAGGAATCATGGTTACTTCAATTCAAACCTGTCCTTAGTGGTTCGGGCAGTATCGGGCCGCTCACTGTCACTCTTGAAGGTGATAAAGTTCTAGTGAACAAGCACAGCAATATACTTGAGTTTAGCATAGCTCGTGCCCCATCAAGAATTGCTTTGGATGTACGCCCGGAACGAGTGTCTTGTAACCTTGGAGAGGAGGCAGTTCTGCAAGTTACTATTCTGAATGAGGGTGATGGACCGGCTGAGAATATCGAATTGTCTGTGGAGCTCTCGGATGGACTTGAATTGTCATTAGGAATTGAAGAGAAGTCAATCAATTTCTTAGGTAGTGGAGAGAATGTACGTTTCCAAGCTTTTGTGAGGGCAGTTGGTCAAGGTGAAGAACTCGTTACTATCAAAGTTTTGGATGGACGTTCAGGGGACGAAGTTGTGAAGACATCAATGGTGAGAGTAGGCTAGTCCTACCTCTTTCTCCTCTTCTTCTTCTCAATCTCAGATCTAATACTAAGACATGCACTCATGACTTGTTCGATGGTTTCCTCTTCCTTAAATTCTTGAAGCATGTCTTCTGCATCATCAAGATTGTTCTTTGCAAGAGCCTCACTGAAGGATAGTAGTGTTTGAAGCCAATCCCATCTTGTCTTGGTGATGATTTTCTTGGCCTTTTCAATACGTTCCTTTGCCTTGTCCATCTTCTCGATGGTGGCAAAACCCATAGCCGCAAGGGACAAATTGATTACGGCTCTTTCTGCGTTTCCATCGTCGATAGCCTCTTCAGCAGCCTTGTCATACAGGTTGCCCATGTTTTGGGCACATGTCAGGAAGTATTCTCGGTTCCCCAACCTATGACACGAGTAGGCTGCCCACAAGTATGCTTGTGCTGCTGTCTTAATCATTCTCTCGAGGAGGGCTTCCTTTGCTGCGTTCTCATAGAGTGTCAATGCGGTAGAAAAGTCACTAACCTGTCGGTATTGTGTGGCAGCTTCGAGGTATGCTGTTGCCGCAGCTTTATGATCGTCTTTCTCAACTCTATCCTCAGCATGCATGTGATAGTACTCAGCGGCTTTC
>MEHG01000228.1 GCA_001940705.1 Candidatus Thorarchaeota archaeon AB_25 | reverse complement strand
TTGGGGCCTGGAAGTGGTATTGTGATTTGGGCTGAATCCGAGGCGGGAATCAGGGTGGGCGCGGATGCACTTGGCGACCGTGGTAAGAGCGCAGAACGTGTTGGAAATGAAGCAGTTTCACAACTAGTTGCAGAAGTTTCAACAGGGATGGCAGTAGACTCTCATCTCTGTGACATGCTCATTCCGTACCTTGCAGTGGCATCAGGAAGTAGCAAGATTGGCGTGACCAGCATTACTTCTCATCTATCAACGAACATCTGGGCTGTAGAGCACATCTTAGGAACAAGAATTGAGTTACAGGGGAAAATTGGTGAACCTGGGACTGTTTTAATCGAAGGTATGGGATTGTCACTTTTGGAGTGATGCTAGATAGTCATCAACAGTTTCCTGGAGTGGAGTCAAATCGACCTCTTCAACAGCGTCTCTCATTAGTTTCTCGACCCCAACTCCCTCAACTGCTACGATTTCATGACTTTCGGGAAGTCTCTTCCTTGCTGCTGCGAGCATCTCAGGCTGTGTGATATCCACCTTGTTTAGAACAATCAAGAGCGGATTCATTGGGAACATTTTCTGGACTTCAGCCAATAGATTCAGTTGTTGGTCAAAGTTCCAACCACATGCTTCTGAGGGATCAATCATGAAGATGATGACATGTGCAAGATACTTCAACGCGGCAATTGCCTCACGCTCAATCTCATTGCGTTGAGCCATTGGTCTATCAAGAATTCCGGGAGTGTCCACTATCTGTACGCTATGATTGTCAACTCTCAGATGTCCGATGATTACCTTTCGTGTGGTGAAGGGATAATATGCAATATCTGGTTCGGCTGTTGAGACCGCCTTCACAAGTGTTGACTTCCCCACATTTGGAAACCCTGCACATACTATTGTTGGAGAATTGGGCGCGATCCCTGGAAGTTTGGAGAGGGTCTTTTTGGCTTCAATTATGAAGTCAACGTTCTTTGCAGTGGCTCTGAGTAATGATGAAATTCGACCCTTTGCTGCGCTCCTTGACTTTTTCATCTGTTTGAATTCACCCGCAAGTTTGATGGCTTGAAGATGTTTGTCAGTGATATCATCAATGGTAGGAATGCAGTTGTAAACTGCCCCAAGGGACTGTTTCAGTTTATCATTACCAACAAGAATCTCAGACAGTTCTACATAGAATGGATGAAGTCGTTCTATAGAGGGAAATTCTTCCACAGCCTCAGAGAGTTTCAACTTGACCTGTTTTGAGAACTCCTGCAGTCTAGTAATCTCTCTAATTCGAGTCCGTTCGAGTTTCTTCATTCGAAGCGAGCTTTTCATACTGATTCTAGTAGACCGATTATGGGCAAACTCGATAATCTCCTCTGCTGACATAATAGTAGGAATGTTAGCAAAGGGATTGAGTCTACGCAATTTGTTCAAGCTCCATCGGGTAAGAAAGGACAGTTCGCAAACGTTATTAAACGACCGGACGTGGCCAACACAGACTAACTCCCCTTTTGGAGGCTAATTGATAATGTCATTTCCAACTGGTGCAACTGTTGTCGGCATAAAATGCAATGATGGCGTAGTAGTGGCCACTGATTCATTGATCACATGGGGCACACACGTCTTAACCGAGAAGGGTGTCAAAGCGTTCAAGCTTACAGATACCATCGTTCTTGCATCTGCAGGTCTCACATCAGACTATCAGATGCTGGTTAACAGATTAAAAGCCCAAATCAAACTCTATGAACTGAATCAGAAGAGAGACATCACTGTAAAGGCACTCTCTAAGATGTTGGCTAATACGCTCTATTCAAGACGCATGGCGCCACTATTTGTCCAGACGGTTGTAGTTGGGGTAGACGGTAATGGACCTCAGCTCTTCTCATTGGATATGGGAGGGTCTCTGATGCCAGACGACTTCACAGCAACAGGGACTGGAACTGCACCCGCATTTGGTGTTCTTGAGGATGGATACAAACCAACCTTGACCGTAAAAGATGCAGAAGAGATTGCAATCAATGCAGTCAAAGCGGGTATCGCAAGAGATGCTCAATCTGGTGGCGAAATTCGTGTCATGAGCGTGACCAAGAGCGGTGTTGCCGAACGGGTTGTCAACTAGAGCGCGTGCAACAAGTGGATTCGCATACCCTCATCTTTAGGGCTCATTCTTCGTCAAGATATAGTCTAGCGGCTCTTGTAGGTGTAATTGAAACTGATCATAGACTCACTGAGATTGCCATAGAAGCGCCTATCGAGGTATCCATGAATACTATACAGAAGAGTGTTGCAAAGGGACCCACGATACTTGCCCATTCGGTCATGAGTACACAGACTGATCGAATCTACAAAGAAGTAAGAGAGGTGAGGGAGAGGTTCGAAAATTCTGTCACCATTATCGGCGGAGGGCCCCACGCTAGCGCGCGGCCTATGGAGCTCCTCGAGAATGGTTTTGACTATGTTGTAATAGGAGAGGGAGAACAGACGTTCCCAGAGCTGCTTTGGCACCTGATGAATGATAAAGACCCGATTGAAATCAACGGGGTTGTTGGAGAAACAACTCAAGACTGTCCAATACCAAGAGACCTCGCCCCAGTCGATATTGATGCTCATCCTCCTTTCGCCCTTGGTATGAATATTGTGGGACCAATTGAGGTCACACGTGGTTGTCCATACTCCTGTAAATTCTGCTGTACCCCATTTCTAACAGGTGGAAGGGTCCGAAATCGATCCATTGATTCTGTTGTCCATTGGTTAACCCAAGCTGTGGAGAAAAGTGGGTTTGATCGAACATGGTTTCTCTCACCAAATGCTCTGTCTTATGGTGGGCGTGGGCGTACTGTGGAGGAAGATAGAGTTGAGGGCTTATTGAAGGCAGTAACCAAAGTTGAGGGCTTGAAAGAGGTGTTCTTTGGTTCATTCCCTTCAGAGGTCAGACCAGAGTTTGTCACTAGACCGATTCTTGAGATGATGAAGGAGTATGTGGCCAACAAGACACTTCAGATAGGTCTTCAATCTAGTAGTAATCGAGTACTCAAACTGGCTAATCGTCATCACTCAGTCGAAGAAGGATTGGAGGCAATCAGTGCGGCCTTGGATTGTGATTTCATCCCACATGTGGACATGATATTTGGGCTACCTGGTGAAACTGAGAAAGAGTTGCATGAGAGTATTGATCTCTGTTACTCATTGGCCGAGATGGGAGCAAAGACACATGGACATGTTTTCATGCCACTACCTGGTAGTGCGTACGAGAACGAAGAACCAGGAAGACTTGATACAGAGAGCAGGAAGTTACTTGGTGAATTGTCAAGAAAGAAGCTCCTGACAGGTTCTTGGAGCACGCAGGAAAGTATGGCAGAGAATCTGTCTTCACGTAAGCTATAGACAAGTTTCGACATTGCCAAACCCTGATAAGATACACAATAGACATGCCCTCGACTCAGTTTGAACTCTGACATACCAATTGAATTGAGCGAAAAGCTCGAGAAACAGGGGTATCATCTACTTGGAAAAAGAGGGGCCTACAAAGCATGTCAGTGGCAAAAGAAAGCACTTCTTCATGATACCTCATGCTACAAGCAG
>MEHG01000227.1 GCA_001940705.1 Candidatus Thorarchaeota archaeon AB_25 | reverse complement strand
ATCCAACTTCGCGACAAGCAAAGCAAAAAAGGAAACTGTGGAAATAAAGCGTTCAAATCTGCCATGTCTAATTCAGCTGAACTTGTACAAAAGATACTTACAGACAATCAATTCTTCTACAAGCTCGACAATTCATAGTTTGACTCTTTATTTTAATGGATCAAAAAAATAATAAACAAATGTGTGTTTAATTAATTTAATCATGGGTTCGATGACTGCTCTATTAAGAGTGCTGTTCAAGATACGGAGGTGAGAAAGAAGAATGAAAAGCAGAAGAGAGGCGCATATAAACTCGTTTTTAATTGCATTGGCATTCACAGGTTTTGTAGCAGGGTTAGCATCAATCCCTAAGGTTCGTGCATATTCGCAGTCAAATCCCTACAGTCTAGATGTAGCTGAGCGATATTCTGACTGGGACCATCCTGGATGGATGCAACTGGATGTTACTGCATATAATAGCGGCTCTAAGCTGGGAGCAGTAGATCTTGATATTGACTACGGTAATGATGATCCCCCAGCTTGGGAAGTGATTTATACCGATTATGGCGTAACTAAAGTAACCGACTATGTCAAAGTTGCATGGGCGGATTTCTACTGTGCAGAACGTGCGCCATTCTTGTGGTGGTGGATTCTGGTTCGAGATGAAACACCGCAAATGAACCAGAGAATCGAGTACCATGGCGAAGGTGTCTTCAGCTTCGAAACTTGGTGTAACCCTTAACATTCGTTGCTGCTACACAAGTAGTGAGGGAGGGCTTTATTCCCAATTGTCCTCTTTATGCTCAGAAACAACGGACAATCTCAAAAACTCAATCTCTCAAGTAATATATTATTGGAGTCAAGAGAATGATTAGTTCCATTATTGCAGGAGTTCTATGTGCGAGATATTCTAGCAGTAAACGATCTGCCCTGATTGCAGCTGCAGGAATCGGATTCTTGATCGGCATCATTTCAGGTTTTCATATATTGCCTCTTGCATATCCACTCTATGCCTTAGTCACCCACACAACTCAGACTTCTTATGGTCTGTTCTACAACATCGAAGCTTATCTGTTTTATAGTGGTTGGAGGATCTGGAGTGGCGGAGTGATTGATTTCATCTGGATCTCCCCACTAATTCCACTACTCTTCATTCCTGTAGGTGTGATAGGCTGTCTTCTTGGAGTTCACTTCTCATGGAGTCGCGTTCATAGGTTTCCAACTGAAGTGTGGTCATAACTTGATGATGTCGGCGATTTGAGTAAGGAGTTCTATTGATAGAATAGGAGATATTGCTATGAAAGGAACAGTCCTTCGTATCCTACAGTGCTTTTTCCTATTGACACTGGTTGTGTCACTTTTCATGCTATCTGGAACATTAAGCTTGGGGTTTCAGCGAACTACTCAAAATATTTCAAATACTAATTTCATGGAGTATGAAGTGAACTGCTCCATCATAGTATTGTGGAATTACACAATGAATGATGAAGATGTCATTTCTTATCCTGGGGACGTTATTTATGATGTCGGCACATTCAGTCAGATCCTAATCAAGATTATGCTCTCTTCAACGGTGGACCGAGATTGGATATCATCGGTGATTCAGTACCAAGTATATTCCCAGCTTGAATACAATCTTAGCTATCAAGTATCTGGACAGTACAGCCTGACCACAGGTGATTATACACCAGAGGAAGATTCGTTTGTAGGACAATTGCTCGTATTTCGACTTTTCGATTCAGGTGGTCTTAGTACTGATTCTGTAATGTCTTCACTTGGTACGTTATCTGTGACAGGAGAGTATATGGGAATGACCGAATGGAAATATCAAGATGAGAATTGGCAAAATGTTCGAAGGTATAATTGTGAGTTCAACCACATAGTTGATGGTGAAGTATCTCATACTCGTTATTATGATGAAGACTCTGGTTTGCTTCTTTGGGCAAGGGGTGGTATCAGTGATTATGTCCTCTTGGGTTTGGTCAATATTTCATATGTTGTTGGAGAGCTTGCCTTAATTGATACAAGTATAGACCTTGGTTTATCTCATGCTAATCCAGTGTTATTTTCACCACCTCTTGTTGGAATTGGTGCATTAGTCGTTTTTCTCGCTTGTTATGTCACAGTTTATCGGATTCAACGACCATCAAGTTCTGGAGGAAAAATGAAACATCGACGAAGAAGAATACCAAAAGGAAGAAAAAGAGGATAATCCAACTTCTGGAAGAAACTGATATAAACTCGATTGTTATTCAGGTATATTTATTGTGATAGCTGTTGCTGGTGATCCCGATCTAGGAATGCGTATACAAATATTCGACAGATATTTGAATCTAATAGCCCAGAGTTACCCAAGAAACTATAGAAGTATTGGTGTTTGGGCGCAGTATTCTGGCACACATTACGTTCGAATAGTTGTGGAGCAGTACTCAGGAGACTATTACGATATAACCATATCAACGACGCCCTCCTAGTATTCCGTCAATCCTGGACTAAAGTGTGAAAGATTAATACAATTCCTACTCTCAATGTAACAGGTTAGACTTTGTTAGAAATATCATGGTGCCAAGGTGAATGGTTTGCTACTTAGTGTTCCAAGTTGCTCAGCTCTTTTGTCAAGTAATGCTTGATTCACACATGAAGTATTCCGAAACCTCTATAACCTGAAATGGCGCGGAAGACGACAGACCGGGCCAATGGCTAAGCCAGGTATAGCGACAGTTCATTCAGAATTTTTCTGATGAGTTGAAGCTCTTAACTTGTTGGTCGGGGGTTCACTGGTTCTGATTTCCAGATCCAGGCCCAAAAATCCCCCTTGGCCCGCCATTTTCTCTTTATTCGCGCTCAATCATTCTGCTGAGCCACCAACCGATCATTGTTAATTGGAAAGCCCTGACATGAATGTCAAGCCAACCGTCCAGGAACGGCACTGGACATTTTTTGTTGAACATGAATAATATTTCTTGATGCATTTACATCTGCATGGAAATGCTCACTACATTCCTTACAGTAAAAGAATTCACCTGTTCTAATTTCGGAAGTCGAAAGTTCATCTGCAACCCTGATGCCAATTTCACCACACTGGTGACAGGTCTGAGATGTCCATGCTGGACTAACCGCCCATATCCCTCCATAGCTATGTCCTATACTCCGACGCATATAGCGAACGGTTTCAAGGATTTTTGAAAATAAGTTTGCAGATAGACTCCATGAAAGATTCTTGAAACCCGGTGGAGCAGAGAAGTTCTTTAGATTTTCAAAGACGATGGTCTTGACCTCATGCTCCTCACAGAACCAGACCAATCTTGACGCAACCTGACGGGCAATCTCTCTGTCAATCCTTCGTATTTTGCCCCAGATTGCATCATGATGTCGTTTCTTCTTGAGGATGTAAGATGGATAATCTAGTTCGGGATGTTTCTTTTCCCAACTGTTCTGCTTTCTTGCTATCTCAGACTGGAGCCATTTTGTGTCCTCAAGTAATCTTATGCGTTTTTTCAAGAGTTCATTCATTTCAATGAGTTCATCGAAATATTTTCCATCCTTCTGAACAGACACTGCAACAGGCACCCGAAGGCCTCTATCAGCACCTGC
>MEHG01000226.1 GCA_001940705.1 Candidatus Thorarchaeota archaeon AB_25 | reverse complement strand
ATTGTATACAAATAATATACAGTAGTATACAAACAAGGTGCATGAAGAATGAACGTGAGTTCATACACATCTAAGACAATTCAGATGATAAGACCAGAGATGGGAAAGTGTAGTATAATCAAGCGTGAACTGAAACACGACCGGAACTACTTGATTGACCCAGAGAACTCACTTGTGACACTAGGGTCTCTGAAGATGGTTTGGAGGTAACGTTGAGGATGATGAGTGGAAATAGAGGAATATCTGAAACAAGTCAGAAAAGAGAATCTGTTGAGAATAAGAAAGATGATGCTAGGTGGATTGAAATTACGCCTGAGTGGGCATATTGGGTCGACCGGGAATCATTCAATCTCAAACGGGTAAAGAAACTCGTGCCTATTGGTTCGGTAATCATTGTGAAAAGTAGAGAAAAGATTGAAGATGAAAGAACATATGTCGATTCTTCATTTGGTGTGATTAATGGAAAAGGCATTGTGAATCTTCCTAAGAAAGAAGCTAGCGAGATCCTTGCTAGACAGTTCATTGAATACATCAAGTGGAAAAACCAATGGCCACCGTTCACATCAATTAAGAAGATTCAGAAGTCTGGTGATGTCGAGATCAGCTTTGACCCCACCGAATACGACTCATTTAGACTGATAGTGACTCGCCAGATGCTAGGTTCGGATCCGAGTGAGTCTCTCAACAGGCTCAAGAAATACCAATCTCCACAAGTGCCATTATGGAAGGTGGAAACTGCCAAATCTGGAAAGTCGAGATGTCGCTCCTGTAATGATGTGATTCTGGAAGGCCGATTCCGTATTGGAGAACCGTACTTCTATGAAGGCAGTCTTTCTTACAAATGGTACCATCCTCGATGCTTGACAGCAAGCTTGGATATCGAAGAACTCGAGAACCTTGATGGCTACAAGCTCCTCAGATCAGAGGAGAAACTACGTTTGAAACGTATTTTTACGATATAGGAGATAGGAAGTCGAAATAGATGACTAAAGACGAGAACAAAGACATTGTTGAAAGAGATTCCAGAATCAATGTTTTTGGACTTTCAGACTTA
Source organism: Candidatus Thorarchaeota archaeon AB_25 (assembly GCA_001940705.1). Lineage (GTDB taxonomy): Archaea > Asgardarchaeota > Thorarchaeia > Thorarchaeales > Thorarchaeaceae > SMTZ1-45. The sequence continues at coordinate 2,521 of MEHG01000226.1, read as the reverse complement.
GAGAAATTGTTCAGTTCGATGTGGAGACATCCATTGGAGTGGTCTAGAAGACTTGAGGAGGGTTTCCGAACTCCACTATCGGAGATAGTTGTTGATGATGGGACTGGAGATACAAAAGTAACACTTGAACTTCCTGGGGTCAGTAAAGATGAGATTGAAATCACTGTGAACAAGTCACTGTTGACAGTCATAGCTGAGAGTGAGAATAGGAAATACAGGAGAACCTTTTCCTTTTCAAAGGAATTTGATCCCACTTTGACTAAGGCCAGTTTCAATAATGGAGTCTTGGAAATATCGTTGAAGGCAGTCAAAGCAAAGGAGTTCAAAGGGCATAGGGTCGAAATTGACTAGATCGCCTTTGGAAATGTAGGAAGCAAACGGATGTATAACTAGGAGGTCGTGAATTGGCGGAAGTAAAGATTTCTAGACAGAATACATCGGTACCGAATAATCCAGATTACAAGAATGTAGTTGAGGAAATGAAAAGAATATCGAGATATTATGGAAGACAAGAATAGGGATTTCGTACGCGGAGTTTAGTAATCCTTAGGAGTGCGCTTGGTCTTGAAGGAATCGGTCAGGATTTGTACAGCAAGTGGGATACTTGTCACTGTAGCAGCACTTGTCATTGAAATATTAACTATCTACTTTCAGACAGATCCAGGAGCGAATTATATTGCAATTATTAACATTCTAGTAATTCTTGGAATCACTGGAGCAGCCTTGCTTGCTGCAGCAATCTGGGAGTGGAAACAAGAGGTGAACAGTATTCTTGTGCTCATTCTAGCAGTGATTGGACTTGTTGGCTTTGTTGCTTCTGCTTGGTTTCATAATGCGCTTGTGGATGCCTTCTTTCCAAGAACAACCCTATCCGCGTTTTTGGGCATCAACTTCATGGAGATTGCAATGATTGGCGTATTTCTATGGATTTTTCGGGGACGCATGCCAGTCAAAAGAGAATCAGAAAATCCCCTAATGAAAGAAAGCTAATACAAAAGAGAAAGGGTGCTCAACAATGCACTGTTAGGGGAAGGTCCCGTTAGCCAACCCCGCCCTATAGCCTGCACCTCTCTCGCAACCCCGAAGGATTGCGAAACAAGCTGTACTCCACCATTTGAGGATGACACATGCTTTTTCCTGTCATAGTATTGAAAATGCTTTTTGCAGTATTCCTTTTTCGATGCCTCTTGCTCTCTTCATTTTATAGCCAATGGTTTTATTCCGAAAGTATCTCATCATCACTTTCTTATCACTAGAACCCTCGCTCTCAGAGATATATTGGAATATGGTTTCCCATGTAACCCTCAGAAACTTCCTTCGTTGATTCTCCTTGATGTGTTTTCCAAAGATGGCTTCGATATCCTTTTCTCTTCCAGCCCGCACCAGGCTGATGAGATAGAAGTCTAGACCTTGTTGCTCTGCTATCCAAGTTCCGAGTAGCCAGAAACGTAGTAGTTCGTATTTCTTCTCAGTAATTGCAACTGTCTCGTATTCCGATGAAAAGACTTTGGAGAACCAATTCTCTCCACCAGTCTTGTATTTCTTGAATTCACTTTCATTTGTAGGAACTGTCTTGTTGTCATCTTTGAATTTGGCCTCAATGAAGTACAAGGCTGTGTCAGTGGTGACAATAATATCGGGCTCTGAACTCCAAGATATCTTGTATTCACCAAACTCCCTTCTAGCTTCATCTAATAGGGACCAGATATCATCTTCTCTCTGGCTGTATGACCAGTAGACCACTTCGGATGAGTTGGGTGATGAGTCTGTAATCGAGTCCAGTAACACTTCGATTAGATTATTCTTCTCTAAGAATCTAAAGACATTCCAGCTAAGAGAATCCTCGCTCCGTTCCCGTCCCAACCGATGTTTCACTCTTTTAAAATCTTTAATTCTATCGAATAACTCTAGATCTGACGAATCCTTCCAGAGTAAGTTATCTGATTCATACAAATGTTCGAAGGTTGATGGTGAGATGAAGATGTTGTGCTTTGGACACAGGAATTCTTTCCTCTTCGTGAAGGAACCTCGTTGTCTGTCTACTTTCTCACTGCAACCTTTGACTGGGCATTCAACTGTTGTTTCGGTAATCTCAATCTTTTCCTTCAACTGTTCTACGCCCAGCATTTTCAACTCTCCTCATAATCACGAAAGCTTTCAGGTTTTGGGAGATATGCTTCTCAGTTCAATATTTGAGTCACTTTCTAATTAAGGAAGTGCATCCAACAAGTTTACTAATTTCTTTAGCTCAATTCAATAGACTAGTGAAAAATGAAAGGGTGCTCAACAATGCACTGTTAGGGGAAGGTCCCGTTAGCCAACCCCGCCCTATAGCCTGCACCTCTCTCGCAACCCCGAAGGATTGCGAAACAAGCTGTATCCACCATTAGAATGATGGAAAACATAGGAGGTGATCCATCCGCAGCTTCCGCTACGGATACCTTGTTACGACTTCTCCCTACTTGCGACCCCAAGATTCGTCATCGCCCAGTGGACGACACCTCACCCCAAAGCCGCTCGC
>MEHG01000225.1 GCA_001940705.1 Candidatus Thorarchaeota archaeon AB_25 | reverse complement strand
TGCTATCACATTTAGAGAGTTTATTGCCGCAGAGGATTTAGCCGAACAGTGGCCCCTTAGTGGATGGGCTTGGGATATTGAAAAAGCCGGAGGGTATCCAGATTATACATTATCAGTATGGAGTCTTGATATGCTTCAGTGGTTCTTTGACAGCCCCATCGAAAACGTCGAGTGGACTGCAAACTATATGCCTATAGAAGGGATTGATGATTTCAAAGGTTATCAAACAGTAGGAATAATGAAGTTCGCTAACGGCGTAGTTGGTACAACAATGGTTGGTTCAACTGTAGCAAAGGGTCTAGATCTCAGTAGGTTCGAGATTTTTGGAAACAATGGTAAGACAATTCTTGTTGATTGGATCCCAAGTATAAACCCAATCATCTTTGATGTAACCCTATTTGGTAAGGGTGATGATAAGGAGAATTGGCAGGTAGAAGGCAAGGGCCCAAATATTTGGGGACACAAACAGATGATCACTCATTTCGTACAAGCTTGTCTTGGTAATGAGAAAGCCCAATATGACTACAAAGCTGCAATTGCTGCACAGAAGTGGTCAGACAAGATTGTAACCGATCTTATGTAGTATTTTAATGAAGTCGTCTGGTGCGGTGAGAATCTGTACCAGACGCTCTTGCTTTATTCATCTTCATCATCTTGATACCATTCGTATGAATATTTGGTCCAATCGTCAATCTGTATGACGAATGATTCCCCACAATTTTGACAAACCACCGTTCCATCATCTCGAATGTGTTTCTTCTTGTAGATATACGCGGCATTGCAATAGGGACACATCGACCGTCTATATCTAATATCTCCCCGTTCTCTTTCTGCTTCAGATGGTTCATCTACATCAAACTGCTTTCCACAATTCTGACATTTTCGAGTTGAAGTATGCTGGTCTGATTCTTCTTTGTATCTGTAAGTGGCCTTGCAGTGCGGACACGTATCTCCTCCATACTTACTTGGTATCCGTTCAAAATGCCACTCATGGCTCATTGCGATATTACCAATACCTCGAATTATTTCCTTCATAGTTTTGTCTGGTGACGCAATACCCGTACCAAAGGGCTCAATCCAAATCTGACAGTATTTCTCATCCGTGTCATGGTCGATTACGACATTCAATAGTGCTGATTCTGCTGAAAGTGAGCTTGGAAAAACTTCGAGGAAATATACTCCTATTGTCTTGCCACTGAGATTCCACACTTTCTTCCATCTGATATTCTTTTGATTCTCCACAAGGGAAATGAATTCATCAACAATCGGTGTGAAGATATGGAATTTAACCATTGAACTCTCCCTATGATGAAATTGGATTGAAAGGTTATTACTCTAAGCCTTCATCATTAAGACTTCAAATCACCAATTATGAGAAGACACTTGACCATCTTCGATTCTCAAATAAGATCCCTTTTCGCCTAACCAGCATCCTGCGTCAGCAATTTTGGTCTCTTCACTGACATACAGCTTATGACCATGACCTCTAATCAGAAACTCACCCTCCTGCAGACCAACGGTTAAGGCAGCAGCCTCCATCCTCATCTTATGCACTTCCTTTACGAGATGTGGTGGCAGAATACTCACTTCCGAATATTGATCGATAACTTTCAGAATCCGTTCCCATTTTTCAGCAAACTGCTTAATGACATACAATGGTTCCAAACTCCCATCAGCAACATCTTCGAAGTCACTGACCTTTCTAAGCAACTCCCACTCATGGTATAGCCCTGTCTTTTCCTCCTGTATATTTCCTTCAAGGGGTCCTGCAAGCTTCTGTTCCAGCTCAAATCGTGTGTTATGAGAGAGATTTCTCACGAGATCCCTTGTCTTTTCTGGAAGGCTCTCAGCAAAGCTATAGATAATATTCCATACATCCGACAGCTCTTGATCCTCACTGTCAACAAAGCACATCGCCTGACTGAAGATTTCATAGAACCTTAGGGCAGACCAATAGTCGACTTGATGACCATGAATGAACTTTAGTTTGAGTCCCTTGCTCTCCAAGCTCAATGTTTCTGAAACGTGATCAAAAATCCCTACTGGTTCATGAGTGACTAACAGCGACTTCTGATTTGATAAGAGGCTGAGGAGGGCATAGTCATGGTTCCCAACAAGGTAGTTCTTCTTCATATCTAGCTGGCCTAGCTCTGTAAGAATATCTAGGTTCTGAACTATCACTTGCGAGTTCTTATTTCTCCACAAATCTAGAATATCTCCAAGAAGAATAAGGTGGGAAATGTCCTCTTGATTTGGTTTTAGAAACTCCTGAACGAAACTTGAAAATCCTGATTTATTTGCCATCTGACTTCCCAAGTGTAAATCTCCAACCGCGATTATCATACTTGATTCCTCAGTGGCTGTGAACATGTTCTGTTTCATCACTCTCAGGTAAATAGAATGTGAATAATCTTACATACTCTATGCCCTTGAGACCTGAAATCTTGTTAGCGAGTTCTTCGATAGACTTTCGGGTTCCCTTTAATGTGATGACTTCCAAACAATGGCTGCGAGTAGCGTGGACATGAACAGTTGAAACCACCTGAGCTTGAGCGTCATGTTGAATCCTCGTGAGATCCGACATCAATCTCGGTTTGTGCTGATAGACAATGTTGAGACTAGCCATTGTGTCCTCCAGATCTGATTCTGCATTCCATTCAAATTGCGAGATATACTCTCGCATAGCATCACGGATAGCCTCAGACCTGCCAATGTATTCCTTCTTCTCAACCAGCTTATCGAACTTCTCTAGTAGGTCCTCTGGAACAGATACTCCGAATCTCTTTAAAGCCATGACACGAACCACCCTTAATAGTAACACGATTTCACCAGAAGTAACACACTTAAGTAAATATTGTTGAATCCGATAAAGCGGTATGGTGTGAGAAAAATGCATGTTCCGGATGGTGTACTACCCCTTTGGGTCTATATCCTCTTCTTGGCCATTAGTCTGCCGATACTTGGCATAGCAATTCGAAAAGTCAACAAACGTTTTGATGATCGACTTACTCCCTACATGGGCGTACTAGCCGCAGTAATATTTGCCGCACAATTCGTGAACTTCCCAGTTCCTCCTGCAAGTGGACATCTTGTAGGCACAACGCTTCTCGCAGTGATGCTAGGACCTTGGGCAGCAATGGTAATAATGGCCCTCGTCCTGTTTGTCCAAGCATTATATGGTGATGGAGGACTACTTGCATTTGGCCTTAATTTCTTCAACATGGGTTTCTTAGGCGCAATCTTGGGATGGGGAATATCATTCATGCTTTTCGTGGGACTCAAAAGATCTCAAGAAGAGAAGATTTCTGTCCTCATTGCTACTTCAGTTGCTGCATTCATTACGACCATTGGAACTGCTTTTGTGCTAGGCCTTGAGTTACTGACAATTCCTGGACTCGGTTTTGAGTTTGTGTACATCATTACTGGCATTCATGGATTCATTGCCCTTGGAGAAGCTGTTCTTACATTTGCGATTCTTCTCTATTTCGTCAAAGCCAGACCAAAGATGATTGCATTCCTGAAGGACAGTGATACTGGTAGAGCCCTCAGTAGAGGAAGAATACAAGAAATTACACCAACATTGGAGG
>MEHG01000224.1 GCA_001940705.1 Candidatus Thorarchaeota archaeon AB_25 | reverse complement strand
CATAATCAGAAACTCTGGGTTGTCACTAGAACTGGGGATGACAAAGTTGGTCAAATACGCAAGAACTCTAACATAGAGTTTACCCTTACCGTTCCTGGAAAGGAGAGAACTGGATGTCTGAGAGCAACTGCAGAGGCGATTATCGTTGAAGATGAAGGTACACGTGATAGTGTTGCGTCAGTAATTCCATGGTTTACAAACTACTGGAAATCATCCCAAGATCCAGACTTCACTCTCATACGACTCGATTTGAAAAGCATACTTTTCGACCATCACGAAACAAGCTCAAAGTACACGATTGACTTGTGACCATGTGATTTAAAGAAGGAGAACATGAAAGCGATAGTATGATCGATACCTCGGAGTTTCTAAACTTCCTCCAAGAAAAGGGATTTACCTTCGCTACAGGAGTTCCATGTTCCTATTTTTCTAGGATGATAGATGAATTCGAAATCCACCAGGAATCAATCACCTACATCCCAGCCACCAGGGAAGATGAAGCTGTCGGGATTGCATCAGGTGTTGCTTTTGGTGGGGCAAAAGCATTTGTGATAATGCAGAACTCCGGGTATGCAACCATAGGAGATGCGTTGACTTCACTAGCTCAACTCTATAAACTGCCTATGTTGTTGATAGTCAGCTGGAGAGGTCTCGAACCTGACCGCGACTTCCCAGAGCATTCTCTCATGGGTGAAGTCACTGAGGATACTTTGACCAGTTATCAAGTTCCATACTGGGAATTGAAAGAAAAAGCTTGGCAAGAGATTGTCAAGCTAGCACTATCCAAGATGGATGAAACATCAAGACCAGTTGCGCTATTGGTCAAGCAGGGAGTGTTGTAACGATGTATGGCTTCGAGATTATTCAAGATCTTGCGGCAGTGCTTTCGGGAAATGAACTGATTGTAAGTAGTAATGGGAACATCAGTCGTCAGGTCTATCACTATTTACCACAACCCCAGATCTATCTACGTGGAAGCATGGGATTACCTATCCCTGTTGGACTAGGAGTGGCAATGGCTCGACCAGAGAAGCAGATTCTGACTATTGTTGGTGATGGCAATCTACTGATGGGGTTAGGATCCTTAGCAACTACAGCTTTCGTGCGACCATCAAATTTGAAGATTTTAATCATAGACAATAATGAATACGCCACTACAGGAAATCAAAGAACAACTTCGGGCATACTGAATTACCCTTCTTTGCTTGACGGATTTGACATACCGAACATTGTGCCAATTCTGCGAAACGACCCGATTGAATCAGTTAGGGGAAAATTCCAGATTTGGCTAAACTCATCTGAGTTATGCGTTCTTCCTGCACTTGTTGATACTAAGCCGCCAACATTGAGTAATATCCCATTGCACCCTGAAGAAATCGCTGCATTCCAAAGAACTTGCAAAGAGTAAACACCTAAAGGTCATCTGGAAGTGCTTAGTTGGGAAAATTTGAGGAGATGAAAGAAAAGTACCCTCGCGGAATGGTAGTCGTGCAAGGGTTGGGGATTTTGGTAATTGCAACCATATTTTCATGCATTCTCATGGCTCCATTCTACATCTTCAATGTTAGCACACAAGTCCTCGTGGATGTCTTTACGTTTCCAGCAGACATCATTCCCCAACCCTTCAATCTCGTTGGGATTCTATTGATTCCGATCGGAATGTTTCTGATCATTTGGGCAAATTTCACACTGCTGTATATTGGTAGAATTAGCTTGAAAGATCGTGAGCCAATGCAGAGACCTGAGAATCTCGTTTTAGCAGGGCCATATAGATTCTCGAGAAATCCGTTGTACTTTGGAGCTCTCTTGAGTCTATTGGGATCGGTCATCGTTTGGAGTAGTGTGGTTACTGCATTCTTGACGATTCTAGTCTACATCATATTCAAGAATATGTTTATCAAAAAAGAAGAGCTCATCCTAGAAGAGGAGTTTGGTGATGAGTACCGAAAATACAAGAAACGTGTAAGAAGGTGGATTTGAAATGAACAAAGGGATTAAGGTATATTCTGCTATTGGAGTTATCATTATCCTATTTGGATTTCTCATTGCAATAACCCCTTTTGAACGGATACTCTATAACGAGGAGTTCACACCTCTCGAAACTTATCCTATGTACTATTATGCCAACTTCACTGTGGCCAGGTCGGATACCAATGCGAAGCTCTCTCTTGATGTCAACGTAGATTATGGTGGTAACTACACAAGCTGCACTACACTCTGGATTCTCTATCAGCTCCAACTAGAGGAGTTTGAGGAAAACTTCAATCTATCTCAAGCCCGTGACACAATGACGAGAGATGACTGGGATGTTGATGATCTTGATGCTTTTTGGGCGGGTTGGTATATTGGCTTTTACCCCACCCCTTGGAGGCCCGTATCCCCCGGGTCCTATGTCTTTGTATTCTGGATTGAGCTAGATGGATCAACGACCGGTTGGTCCGCAACACTCACAGTTTCTCTGAGGACGAGTCTATTGCCATTGATGTGAGTCCGGGATTCTTTTTTTGAGATAAGTAAACTTTGCTTGGAGTTTCACGGGCATCCTGGAAGAGGAATTTGGAGACGAGTATCGAGAGTTCAAGAAACGAGTCAGACGAAGGTTGTGACAGCTAAATTTCAGTAGACATAAATGCGACCACAGGTGTGCTTTCAGGGGAGATTTTGACAGTTGAAGCAAGGGGTAGTTTTCTTAGCACTGATATTTCTAATCCTGACACCTGTCTTTTTGACCATCGATAGTCAAGATGTTTTCATAAAAAGTGATTCGCAATATCAAGACGCATTTCACAGTTTGCAACCGGGATGGTCCTCAGAAACGATATATCAAACAAGACCATTAACTCCAATTTCAATTTGTGAAACTAGTGCTAATGAGGTTCTAATACTCGATACAGGATTGTCTGAGATATTGGAACTTCACCTCAATGGGAGTGTGTCTACATACCTTTCGCTTGGGAATATCCATCTTAACGCAATCTGCTTCCAACCCAATGCTGATAGAGTGATTGGAATTGGATATAGAACATTTTACACTCTAAACAGAACGACCATAGAAGTCATCAAGGAGCATCCATTGAATGTGTCATTCTTCACTTTCGTGGTTGACCCCACAGATGACTCAATGTATACGGGAGACTGGGCCAACGATTCAAGTATTCTTCATTTCGACGCGAATGGTGAATACATATCGACGATACGGAATGGGATTCTTGGATGCGGGCAAGTCGCAGTGGATAGCTCTAGCGACCTTCTCTACTATTCGGAGGCGTTCCCAGGAAGAATCACGCAGCTCGATTTGGCTACTAACACCACAACAGTTCTTACATCAGGAATAGCAATTCCCGGATCTGGAGAAAGTGTCAGCATAGCCACCGATCCTTCTGGAGATCTCTTCTATCTGGTTGCAGAAGGGATAGAGTCAGGATTTTACAAATACAATGGTACTGCATTTGAATTCGTCATGGCACCCAGTTTAGGAATAGGTCCAATAAGTTGGTCACAGAAATTTAATTCATTCCTCGCTACCCCAGGATATGGAGGGTGTGTAGTTCAATATGATCCTGATGCATCTGAACCAGTAGTATTGACAC
>MEHG01000223.1 GCA_001940705.1 Candidatus Thorarchaeota archaeon AB_25 | reverse complement strand
ACCGACATACCTGACATGGTTTCCTACTTCAACCTGAAGGACCCTGAGGGTAATCCAATACAGGTTGTAGCTGACCCTCGAGTTAAGAGCGAGAAGTAGGCTCTGAACCTACTACTCATCGTACTTCATAGCTATGGCTAGTCCAACCAGCATGAGTATAATGCCTAGGTAGAGATGGTGGAAGTGAAATCCGCCAATGATGAATGGATCGGAAGCACCTGGTATCCATTGAAGAAACTCAGTACCTGGCACAAAATCATGCAGGTCATCTAAGAATACAGCTAAGCCTGCTATGAAGACCAGAACACCGCCTGCGACTCCTGTCTTTCCCACAATTCAACACTCCTTTTTGGTGTCTTGCAAAATCCCTTGCAATGATTATGGGTTTGAAAGGTTATCAATGCATCTTCCCACTAGTCCTACCAGTGTGATTCTCTCTTGAGATTGTTACAGGATAGGGCATTCTATTCTCGTATGAAACATATTTTTTAGAATTGTATTTTTAATAGAGTTCTATACGGACATCACAATTCTCACCGTGTAAAATAGTAGAGGAACGTCAGCCAAGCAATCCCAAGGGACAATATCCAAAGGATGCATATTGCAATCGCGGCATCCAGCACGATAATCCCGAGCACATGATACGCTGCTAGCCAAGGCATTGCAAACAACAGGAAAATGAATGCGTTTCGCGCTCCATAGCCCATTAGCTGCATGCTCCGTTCGTCCTTCTTCGCATCAATATTTGAACGCCATAGGACCAGTACTACAAAAGCTGTGCTGACTATGACTACCGGGAGAATTTCCAAAGCTTTGTCAGGAACAGCCAATATGATTATGCTGACAAGAACTACGGTCAGAAGCACCAAAGCCAGATTGGGAGCTAATTTATTCCTCATTTTCATCACTCCTATACGAGAAGAGCTCTACAATGGACACACTAAGCTCTTCTGCAAGTCGAAAGGCCAGCTCAAGTGTTGGATTGTAGACTCCACTCTCGATTGCAATGATTGTCCGCCTGGTGACCCCTACTCGTTGCCCCAAGGCTTCTTGTGTCCACTCACTAGGGTTCGACGCCCTCTTCATTACTTGTGTCCTGATCTCTTTGAGCTGGTTTAATATCATCTCTATCATCCGAGAATAATGTGAAGTATATTTCACGTGAAGTAAACTTCACATATATGTTTTACGTAAAAGCGTGAGATACCGATCATCGAGAAGCCACACAATCATGATGTTCCATATTAAAGTCGTCGAGTGGTGCATTTCCTCGTCAATCAGAAGATGGATATCATCAAGTACCGATTTATACTAGGGCAATCATTACGAAGTAGACAAAACACATTGAGGATGAGTCTTGGTGATAGAAACGGCACGAAGAAGACAAAACTTGCTTCTTATTGGCTTCTTCTCAGTTCTATTCCTATTATTAGTAGGTCCTAGTATCATTGCAATGTACACAATGGTTCCAAGACAAAAGGAGGTCATTTTTAGAAGTCCCGGAGATAGTATCAGTATAAACAATGGGGAATGGTTCTGTATGCCGTTCATGATTGATGATGATCAGAATGAATACATGGTTGGTGTCGAGGGAGTCCTATTTAGTCATAACAAAAATGATGATGATATCAAATTAGAGTTCGGTTTTGCACATATGTCACTAACCAGTTTTATGTCGCTCAGCGACTCCGATAAGATTGATTCATTTGAGGGATATGGTAGTGGAGGCGGTTGGGATTCGACAGGCACAGAGTACGCCTCTGGTTACTTCGGTGTAAGTTTAGTAGGTGAATACGTTTGGGCAATCCGGTTCATTGATCAAAATAACAGTTCAGCCGTCTTTCAGACGGATTTCGAAGTAATCCTTCAAACCATGTAATTCCTAGAAACATATATCGGAAAAGTCGCTTTTTGGTCCATATCGTGTAGAGGGAGTGATACCTTTGGAATTGAAAGTGTGCACGTAACCCCTCTCAAAGCACGCGCTTTTTTGTGACAATCAGAGCTACACGCACAATATTATCTACTATTAGTTCATATTTACACATTGTGTGTATGTATCGCTATTATTGATACATTGTAAGTATGAGTCTTGAAGAGAACTCACACATCAACATAGGAACGCAGTTCAACTCGCTAGTCCTACCAGCGTGGTTCTCTCTCAAGAGTGATACAGAGTAGTGGGTTTTATTCTCGTAGAAAACCACCGCTCAATGTGGTTTTTCCTTTTATGACCGCAAACCACATACAATGAGAAGAGAATCAGTACCACTCTATCTTACGTTTCATATACTTCAGTTTTCTCCGTGACCCTGTTGATTCGAAACAGTCCTTTTTTTCTTCTGATGCAATCAACTTCATCCATCTTGCAGAAATGACCACTGAATCTGGTTCGTCAAGTAGTGGAGTCACATCCACTTCCTTCAGATGCTTGTTCTTATTGAGATCAATGTGTAGTCCATCAATCCCTTTGAGAGGAGAGAGGTCTAACACCTCGAATCTGTTATTCCGAAGGTCCAGATATCTTAGATTTGAGAGTCCTGATAAGGGAGAGAGGTCTAACTCAATGAGTTGATTGTTTTCCACGCCAAGAGCTGTGAGATTCTTTGAATCAGAAATGAAGGACAGGTCTATTCTTTGGAAACTATTTCTATTCAGTCCCAAGTCTTTGAGTTGTGGTAATTCTGGCAAAATAATCGAATGCATCCGATTTGAAGAAAGAGTTAGAGATTCTAGAGGAACACGTGAGAGAGGGGATACATCGACAGAAGTCAATGCACATCCTGCTATCAGCAAAGACTTCAGGTTCTTACACAAAGCTAATGGTGATAAATCAATATCTTCTATTTTTTGATTGTAAATCCGAACTTCCTCAAGTCCCTTTGAAACGCTCAGTGGTGACAGGTCCAACGTCTTCAAAGATTTCCCTCCACGTGACCTTGTCCTAGGTCTCAAAGAAAAACCAACTAGGAGTTCCTTGAGAGATATCAATTCAGGAAGAATGGTATTGTCGGGCAGAGTATGTAGCAGTTTAAGAATTTCAAGAGACTTGGAACCGCTTAACCATGACAGATCTGTATCTTTTAGATATTCAATTGTGAGTTCCCTGAGTCTGGGATATTCAGCTAAAGTTTTCCTATCATGTTCAACTCCTCCATGAACTACGACGGTCTCCAAATGATCAGACTCCGGGAATACAACTCGATTCTGGAAGTACTCTGTATTGCCATCCTCATACTCAATTCCTTCAAGTAGAGTGCCATGGTTGTAAGTGATGTTCAGGGTCTTGATGAATGACAGGGGTTTCAAGTCAATAGGACCATAGACATCGTCTATCCTGACTTCTGTGAGTGTTTCGCACCTACTGAAGGGGGATAGGTCTAGGGATTCTGCAAAGAAGGGCCAAATCCTAGCACTATCATGCACCTTGAACTCCAGTTTGTCAACATCTTGATGTTTTGACGCCTTCTCAATGATGTCTTGCGTTACTCTATGATCACAATGAAAAATCAAACTATTTGGCCATATGCTGCTCTCATGAAAGTAGGACCAAGTCTTACCTTCATAAGTAGGATAGAAACCACCAGCTCTCCATATAGGTTTCTTTTTCCTCACGAT
>MEHG01000222.1 GCA_001940705.1 Candidatus Thorarchaeota archaeon AB_25 | reverse complement strand
GAATCTAATCCGCATTACGCATTGTAGTGTAAGCATCGATGATACGCCACAAACCATGCACGACCACGAACGCTAACACACTCCATGTTATCATATTCGCATATGTGCTTGATGTGATAAGTGAGCCACCAATTTCATAGATATATGGTACCAAAGCAAAGATCAGGACAATTTCCAAAATTCCCATGATAAGCTGGCCTACAAAACGTGGTTTTGCTACTCCTTTTTTCATTTTACCGAAACCCTCCCTTTAGGGTGCGTATTCATTCAATAACTTGTATTTAACTCGTATCTCTACTCTGACTACTGGCCTAAAATTCTCTCCTGGCCCGCCGTTGAGCATATTTTCCTATATCTTGCTGTGAAATCAGACCTTATCTTGAAAATTCCAAAAGGAGTAGTAATTGAGGTCTGTTTCGTGTCTGATGGGTTTAGTATTCGTGTCTTTTTCTCATCCAAAACAGTAGGCGGTTTCAAGGGACGGAGAGGTATGGAACCTGTCTGTTACTCGTGTGACAAGAAACTTGGAAAGACTAACGAATTAACAGAGGTTGTCCCCACTGAGGCAATGACTCTTGCATTCTCAGCTGAACTTGCAGCAAGTGAGCTTGGAATCAGCATCGAACTGATAGATATCAATCAGTTGACACTTGTTCAGAAAATGAATGAAAGGTTGAATGGAAAACCGATTCCCCGAATAAGTATAGGAGAGGAAGACATCACTGGATCTCCTACAAAAGATGAGATAATTGAACTCTATCACCGTATTTGTGATGATTATCCCTCTTGATAATACCAAATCCTTCCTAGCCCGCTATCTCAATTCCTAAGTGGATACCTTGTAGAGTCTCGAAATTATTTCTTCAGCCTCATCCATTATTCTATCCAATAATTCCTTGACGGTGGGAATGTCTTTGATTAGGCCAACACCTTGCCCACAAGATACAACCCCAAGGTCAATGTCCCCTTCCCTATACATCTTTTCTGCTTTCTCTCCAGAGGCAGCTTGAATGAGAACGAATAGGGGTGATTCTTTAGCCTCTAGTTCAAGTACATGCTGCGCTGCTTTATTGTTCCATAGTCTGTGGGTATTCTTAACAGATCGCAAAGCTAGAGTCGTATCAGTTTCTGCTGCTTCAACGAAAGCCTGTTTAAGATTGTCATGAATCGGACATTCCTTTGTAGCCATCAGCCTAGTACCCATAATTACTCCTTCAGCACCTAGTGCCAAGGCCGCGGCAATGCCTCTGCCATCTGATATTCCACCTCCGGCAATAACAGGAACATCTACAGCATCAACCACGGATGGAGTCATTACCATCGTTCCTATATCTAAAGTCCCAGTAGCTCCACCATTTTCATATCCAACAACCGTAATCATATCAGCACCCAGGGATGCTCCTGTTTTAGCGTATCTTACTCCAGCACATTTGTGAATCCAGATGGCGCCACCATCCCTGAATTTAGGAACCAAATCCTCTGGAGCTTTGTGACCACTTGTTTCAATGATTTTCACACCCTCTGCCAATGTAGCATCCACATAATCCTCTAGCTTATCCTGAGGCATCAAAGCGGGGAACAAATTGATGTTAACTGCAAATGGTTGATCTGTAAGAGATTGCGTCTTTTTTATCGCATCACGCAGGTCATCAGGAGTTTTAAAATTCGCACTAGCTAATACAGCACAGGCACCAGCATTACTAGCTGCTGCGACAAATTCGGGATTAGAAATTCTTGCCATGGTCCCTGCTATAATTGGATATTTGCATCCCAACAATTCAGTTACTTTTGTCTTTATCATTTGACTCACACCTGCGTCTTCTGACCATTGACTAGACTCTCACAGATAAATGTCATCATCAGAGAGGACAATCGTTACGAAACTTTACTGTTGTAGAGTGGTTCAAATCCCACCTGGCCTGTTGTCTGATTTTTGATTCTGTGAATTACTTGACATTCTTCTATATGATTCAAATCCATTCAGAACATATTTTACAAGCCACTGGGCATCTGATTTTGAAGGGACTGACCAATATGATACTGCTAAATCCTAACAAGCTTACCCGAAAATATTCTGACAAGGAATCAAAACAGATTATGGAAAGGACAATCCAGTTCTTTGAGAATAAGGGAAAAATCAAGCTCAAGAATGATGACCATGCACTAGTTTGGTATCAAGATTTCCTTGATTATGTCAAGAATGAAGAGATTTTCTACAAGATGTTGACACCGCCAGAATACGGAGGGAAAGATTGCCGTTGGGATACTTGGCGGAACATGGAGTTCAATGAGATTTTAGCTTTCTATGGGCTCCACTATTGGTACACTTGGCAGGTGACAGCTCTTGGACTAGGACCAATATGGATGAGTGAGAATGAGGAAGTTAAGAAAAAGACATCTCAATTGTTGAAAGATGGTGGAGTCTTTGCGTTCGGATTAAGTGAGAAGACTCATGGGGCTGATATTTATTCAACTGAAATGCTTCTCAAAACGTTGGGTGATAACAAGTACGAGGCAAGGGGCAGCAAATACTACATAGGTAACGGTAATATTGCAAGCTTAGTTTCTATCTTCGCAAAGACGGACAAACCAACAGATCCAGATGATGAGAAGTACGGTAGTTACGTGTTCTTTGTTGCTGATTCACAACATGAGAAGTATGAATGTGTAAGAAATCTTGTTGCAGTTCAGTCATATGTGGCCGAATACAAACTCAATGACTACCCAATAACTGATGCAGATATTCTTTCCACAGCCCGGGATGCATGGGACTGCACATTGAATACAGTCAATCTATGCAAGTATAACCTTGGCTGGGCATCAATCGGAATCTGCACTCATGCACTCTATGAGGCCATCAATCACGCTGCTAATAGGAATCTGTATGGTAAGTGGGTCACTGACTTTTCACACGTTCGTCAACTATTGGTTGATGCTTACGTGCGCCTAGTCGCGATGAAACTATTTGCCACACGAGCTGGAGATTACATGCGAACAGCCTCTCTTGAGGACCGTCGCTATATTCTCTATAATAGCATGGTAAAGATGAAAGTCACCAGTGAAGGAGAGAAAGTCATTGACCTGCTGTGGGATGTGATTGCCGCGAGAGGGTTTGAAGCTGAAACGTATTTTTCCGCGGCTACAAGGGACATTCGAGCGCTGCCAAAATTAGAGGGGACAGTCCATGTCAACATGGCTCAGATAATCAAGTTCATGCCAGCCTATTTCTTCATGAGTGATGAGTGTCCTGAGATTCCAATTATGGACTCTCCTAAACATGATGAGTTCATGTTCAACCAAGGTCCGACAAAGGGGATGAGCCTAATACGATTTCATGACTACCGTAAAACGTTTGATACTATCAGTTTACCAAATTTGGATATCTTCAAAGAACAGATTCAGGTCTTCAATGAGTTCATGGCTGAGGCAACCCCTGATGAAAAACAAGGAGAGGATCTCGACTTCATTCTAAATGCTGGAGAACTATTCACCTTGGTGGTTTATGGACAGCTCATCATTGAAAACGCAAAGAAATTCGACATTGGTGATGCTGTACTCGATCAGATATTCGACTATATTGTGCGTGATTTCTCATCGTACGCCCTAAAACTTCATTCGAAGCCGAGCAGTACAGAAAAGCAACAGGAAATACTACTGA
>MEHG01000221.1 GCA_001940705.1 Candidatus Thorarchaeota archaeon AB_25 | reverse complement strand
AAGATAGCTCTACTAGATGAGCCCACTGTTGCGATGGACCCCAAATCCCGTAGAGCGGTGTGGGACTATATTCGAGAGCTGAAAGAACAAGGCAAGGCCGTCATCCTCACAACTCACTACATGGAGGAGGCCCAGGAGCTCTGCGACAGAGTTGCCATCATTGACGAGGGTAAACTGATTGCGCTTGGATCTCCTGCGGAGTTGATGGAACAGCACCATGTCAAGAACTTGGAAGAAGTCTTCCTGAAACTCACTGGTAAGAAACTGAAGGAGGATTTCTAGAGATGAATCTACGAAGAATAATTGCATTAATGAAGAAGGACCTGAAAAAGACACATAGGGAGCCAGCGGTTCTTTTTCTTCTGATAATATTCCCCATAGTATTGACCTTCGTGTTTGGACTTGCGTTTGGTGGAATCGGAGGAGGAACCACTACAAGTTTTGATGTGGGTCTTCTCAATCTAGATGTCACAAGTCCGCAAGCTGATTGGAGTGTGGCGTTTGTTGATAATCTCACAGATTCCGAGGTCTTTGTTGTCCATTGGTTTGAGGATAATGCAACTGGTCAGTCTGCTCTACTACAGGGCAACTTAGATGCCTTCATTGTCATTCCTGAAGGTTTTGGAGATAGTATTGTATCATACTATGGATCTCCTGTTGATCCGAGTGCTTGGACAAATACTACCATTGGACTCTACGTTGACAGTGGGTCAATGATGGCAGTATCAGTTGTTCCTCCTCTTGTACAGCAAGTTCTGATGAAGACCATGTTTGGGAGTGATGCAATGACTGTAAATCTACCAATCGCGATTTCAAGTCCTGCGTTAGTTGAATCAAGCACGTTTTCTCAATGGGATTTCATGGCTCCTGGCATATTTGCATTTGCAGCAATTTTCCTGACCATGATTGTGGCTCAGTCTATGACTTATGAACGAGATGAAGGACTCTTGAAGAGACTGCGAACCACTCCAGTTTCATCAGCTGAGTACATGGTCAGCCAGACTCTCACTTACATGGTAATTGCATCTGTCCAAGTGACACTTGTTCTAGTATCATCGTTTGTGATAGGTTATAGACCTGCTACTGGACCAGCAGGAATTGCATTCACCTTTGTGATCGCCTTAGCGTTCTCATTGGTCGCGGTCGGGTTCGGTTTGATTGCAGCGAGTATTTCCAAGTCTGCCGATGTTGCCACTGGTGTGAGCTTCATATTCATCATGCCACAGATGTTCTTTGGAACATTCATGCCATTGGGCGGCGCAACCGAGGTTATTGCTAAGTTCATGCCTAGCAAGTACCTCACTGATGCAGTGACAACACTATTCCTCAGGGGTGCCCCGATTACAACTCCTGTTATCTGGACTAACTTAGCGATAGTGTCGATTCTTGGCTTCCTACTCGTGGGTGTGGGAATCGTTCTCTTCGAGAGGTTCGGTTCTCGCTAGGAGTCCCTAGGGGACTCCTTCTTTTTTCTAGGAGAGTTATTATGGAGGTATTTGAAAGTGAAATTGTTGTTAAGAATTGAGGTGAACGTATGAGCCCAGAAGATGTTGAAGCGAACGAAAATATGGAGGAGAAAGCAAGACAGCTCCTTTTACTCACAGACCTAGTTGACAAGTATCCACAAGTTGTCGCACGTAGAGTCGCTGGACTAGTCTATCTCATAATTGCTGGTGGTATTTCATTTGCCACATTGATCTACATGTCTTTACAAAATATTCTTGGATCTGGTGATCCACTCCTAGTAAATCTTGGATTCGTTGGACTCAGTCTTTTGTTCTCATGGATTGTTGCATTTAGACTGGTTTTACCTCTTACAAGCTCATATCCTCAAGAAGCCACAACAGAGGGTGCTGGAAGAGGTACCCTTCTAGTTTGGGGGATTCTAGCGATCGCCATTGTCATTCTCTCATTCTATACATTTTCATCCGGCTTGGGTGATTTATTCGCACCAGCTTTACAATGCATCATGGGTGTTGGATTTCTCTCTAATTATATTGGAGGAAGAATGGATAGTGGTGTTGATTTCTATACTCGCGAGCATCTGTATTTTGCCATAGCTGTCTTTCTCAGTATAATTCCAATGATGATGTTTCTCAGTATTGCGTATATCTTTCTAATAGTGGTAGATATGGGTGGAATCTATGTGGTTGGAATTTATATGCTAATTACTGCCGAACGACTTCTTCTTGAAAGCAAAGGACAGGGATAGATTTGGGCCTGGATGGGGATCTCCTATCAGCACTGGTAGGACTCATGGAAGAAGACCGTGAGACCATGGTTCCCACACGACTCTCAATTCTGGTCTATCTCTATTTCACACAGAATGCAACATTTCCAGTTCTTCAGAAGAAACTTGGTCTTACCTCGGGGAATCTATCAAGTCATCTCAGGAAATTAGAAGAGTTAGGTCTGATTCGAATATCAAAACGATTTGTTGACCTCAAACCGACAACTTTCGCAGTTTTGACCAAGGAAGGAGCTGAGCGTGTAAGGAACCAGATGGTTCGTATGCGTGAGCTAGTATCAATGGTTGTGAACAAGGAACCCAAATCAGAGGAGTAGTTTCTGCAATTTCAAGAGGTCCGGTACTTCGCCTTTTGTCTTGAGCTTGCCAGCAGAATATGCAGCCATGGGACTCTCTGTCTTCTCAATGATCGCAAAGAACACTGGGGAGTCCATCGTTACCTGTAGCTCTGCATCAGTTTCGCCCTCTGCAACCTCAAGGAGCTCTGAATCTCCAATCTTCATGTACATCTTTGCATCAATATCAGGGAAGATGAACTGAAGCGTTTTGTTGTATTCCTTGAATCGACGTTGAATCTTCGGGTCCTCAAACTTCGCTCCTAGAGTCTGAAGCATTCCTAGTATCTTATCTTTAGACATATAGACACCAACTCAGAGAGTCACAAAAACCGAGTTATATCTTTCCTAGGCCGGATTAGTAAAATAAAGAAGTGAAGGGGATTCAACCCCTTCTTTCGTCTGAAATTACAATCCTAATCCTTTCTGAACTCCCTTGCCGTAGTCTGGGTCAGCCTTATGGAAGTGTTCTAACATTCTTTTCTGGATGAACTCAGGCACGTTCTTCAGAGTGCCTACTATGTTTTCGATGAGCCGTGCTTGCTCTTCTTTTGACATCAGTCTGAATAGATTGCCAGGCTGAATAAAGTCATCATCGACCCGTGGTTGATTATAGCGATCAGCATCACCAGATATCTTCAGTGGAGGTTCTCGGAAGGCGGGGTTCTCTGCAGGTCCACCAAAGCTATTAGGTTCATAGTTAACAGCCGCACCTACATTGCCATCAAATCTCATGAAACCATCTCGCTGATAGTTCTGTGCTGATGCATGACGTGGTCTATTCACCGGAAGCAGCTGATGGTTGACACCAAGTCTGTATCTGTGGGCATCTGCGTATGCGAAAACTCTGGCCTGGAGCATCTTGTCCGGGGAGAACGATATACCTGGGACAATATTTGACGGTGCAAAGGCAGCTTGTTCCACTTCTGCAAAGTAGTTCTCCGGATTCTTGTTTAGCTCAAGCACACCAACATCAATGAGCGGGTAATCCTCGTGAGGCCACACTTTGGTCAAGTCAAATGGATTCCATCGATAAGATTCAGCCTCCTCTTCAGGCATTATCTGAACCTTGAAGTTCCACTTTGGAAAGTCA
>MEHG01000220.1 GCA_001940705.1 Candidatus Thorarchaeota archaeon AB_25 | reverse complement strand
GAATTGTTCTGGTTCGTAAAGGGTGTTCTCAAGCTTCATTGCTGCAAGCTCGAGGTTAAGTTCAGCACCCAGACTTGCACTGGCAACGATGTTCTGAACAACAATGATTGGTTTGCCGGTTATTTCAATTCCAGCTTCCTTGATGTTTTTGACAATCTTGTGAACTGCATGCTTTGCTTCTTTCTCACTCTTTGCTCCAGTGCACACCATCTTACCTGAGTTGAAAATCAGTGTGGCTGTCTTGGGTTTCTTTAGACGGTACACTAGACCGGGGAATTGTTCGGGATCGAACTCGACATTGGGCATTGTAGCTGCTATCTCGTCGAGGTCGAGTCGCTGGTTGAGAATTACTGAAGCGACAACGTTCTCTATCTTGGTCTTTGGCTCTGGACGTGGCATCTGCTCTAACCTGCCTATTATCTTGCCTTTATATAGTATATATAGTATATAAGGGGCTGGAGTTTTCTATATAAGTCGCCTTTTAAATGTGAGCAATGGTGACTAGCTTTTTTCCAATCTCAACAACCACAATCGTCGCCCTTAATCACGATGACCTTGACTTTGACATCTTCTGCAATGTCACCAAAGGCTTGAAGGAAGTACCTAGAGGCTTCAGCTAATCCTTTCTTTCCTGCCGGTGTCAGATGGTAAATGATCTGTCTACCCTCCTTACGTCCCTTGATGAGCATTCCCTCCTTCAGCTCTTTCAATGCAGGATAGATTGTACCTGGAGTGGGTTTTGTGCCTCTCCTCTTAGCAATCTTCTCAGCAATTTGTTGGCCATTCATTTCTTCTTGATTGAGTTCCCAAAGAATCTGAAATGTAAGAAGTCCTCTCATGTCACAACAATCTGGAGGACAACATGGTGCAGACTCTGTGGGACCCGCCATACCGTAATATCGGACGTCCGATACATTTAAATGTATATATAGGATGTCCAATATTGGACACCCGATATAGATGGTGATTGAATGACAGAGATGAAAAAGGTCAGTGATATGGAACCTAATGAGATCAAAGAAGAGGTGCGGAAGGCTTACACTCAGGTAGCAGACATAGATGTTGGTTGTGGATGTGAGCCCGCGGTCCAAACATCTTCAAGCTGTTGCGGTGATTCTTCATCAGCAAAGGTCACGAGAGTGAATCTTGCAGATGCCTTAGGTTATGATACAGAGGGAATGCCAATCTCAGCTACTGAATCTTTTGCAGGATGTGGAAATCCTGTAGCACTTGCTAGCCTGAAAGAGGGTGAGGTCGTTCTTGATCTTGGTAGTGGTGCTGGACTCGACATGTTTGTGGCAAGCAAGAAGGTTGGTGATACTGGCAAAGTGATAGGTGTGGACATGACACCCGCCATGATTGAGAAAGCAAAGAAAAATGCTGAAGAGCTTGGAATCACAAATGTAGACTTCCGCTTTGGTGATATCGAGGATATGCCTGTAGATGATAATTCGGTTGATGTTGTGATAAGCAATTGTGTCATCAATCTAGCACCAAGCAAGGCTAAGGTCTTCCAAGAAGTCTATCGAGTTCTAAAGCCTGGCGGTCGTGTAATGGTCTCAGATATAGTACTCTCCAAACCATTACCAAAAGAGGTTAGTGACGAAGTCATCACCTATACTGGCTGCATTGGTGGTGCAATCCTAGATGAAGAGTATCTGCAACACATGCGCGATGCTGGATTTGAGGATGCCCGGATTACGAGCAAGGCTGGAGAGAGTCTTTACGGTGCCTATAGTGCCTATATTGCAGGGTCTAAATCTGAGTGATGGTGTGTAAATTCATGGAAATCGAGGTAGATATCGAAATAGGTATGCAACATGTCAAAGTACCCGTCAGTGTGAATGGTCAAGGTCCTTTCTCATTCACTCTTGATACTGGTGCGTCGGTGACGACACTCTCAAAGAAACTAACAGAGCAACTGGGAATATCAACTCGTAAAGGCAGCAAGTCTGAAGCACATGGTGTTGGAGGCGGAATCCCTACAAAATATGCTGACGCTGAGATAAGCATGGGATCATTGAAGTTTGATAAGGATGAGGTCTATGTTCTAGATCTTGACGCAATCCTACGAGATGCTGGCAACCGTGAAGGAGTACTAGGGTACACAACTCTAAAACATTGCACGATGTCACTTAGCTATAAACGACAACGATTCAAGCTCGGCAGAGAAAACTCTCCCCGCAATCTTAACTGGTCACCATTTGACTACATCAAAGATTCTCATCTTGTGGGACTCCCAGTCTACATAAACGGAAAAGGACCCTATGATTTTGTTCTTGACACCGGAGCTGGAAATACAGTAGTGACTCCTGAGATGGCTGCTAGAATCGGACTTGAATCCAAACCGGTTCATGGTATTGCTCGTGGCCTGGGTGGGGATGTGCAACTTGAGCTTGCGTCAGTGGATGCTCTCTCTGTAGGAGCGGCTAAAATCTCTCACTCTCAAGTTGTTGTACTTGACCTCAGCGAAGTATCACCAAAAGGAAAACTCATTGAGAATGGGATAATCGGCTATGACTTCCTGAAGAACTTCGAGACCGTCATTGACTATCCAAACAAGCAGTTTTCATTCATTGATGAGCGTAGTTCCTAAGTTTCGGAAGACACATAGGGCATGTAGCTATTGTGCTTTCGTGGTTTTCGAGATGAGTGAAGAGAGTACATACCAAGGATTTGACGGCACAACCATGCTGTTGCGAATCTGGAAACCGGAAGGTGATCCCAAGGCTATTGTCCTTGGACTCCATGGTTTGGGGTCTCATAGCGGTCGATTAGCATACTTAGGTGAACGATTCACTACACAGGGATATGCCTTCTATGCTCCTGATTTACGAGGCTTTGGTACATTTCCAGGTCGTAAGGGTCATGTTGAGAGGTTTACGGAATATATTGATGATTTGGAATCACTAGTGGCTTATATGAAACTGCTTCACCATGACAAGAAGTTGTTTCTGTTTGGTCACTCTTTGGGTGCCATTTTCATCATCCATTATGTTGTTAATCATCCTAGCGAAGCTGATGGTATTATTATTCCAGCTCCAGCTGTTTCTGAGCGACTAAAAGTCAGTGGAGCAACACGAGCTATTGCATCATTTCTCTCTAAGCTCAATGTGAAAATGTACTTTGACAATGGGCTTGATCATGAACTCATATCTCGGAATCCTGAAATTGTTAAGGATAATAGAGAAGATCCTCTTCGATTTGACAAAGCAACACCGAGGTATGCCATCGAAGGCTTCAAAGCAAGTAAGGACGCATTTGACTCAGCGAGCAAAATCACCGCCCCTGTTTTAGTTCAACAATCTGGCGATGATCTTATTCTAGATCCTGAACGTAACAAGGAGTTCTTCGATAACATTGCTTCTACGGACAAGACTTGGAAGCTCTATCCTGGACTTTACCATGAACCCTACCACGAGGATGGAAGCGATGAAGTCTTTGCTGATATGTTTGATTGGATAGAAGAGCGCATGTTGGCTTGATGTAAACGTCATTCTTATGAGTTAGATACTACCTCCCCAACATCGGTTGATTCAATCATGCAAGTCAGGACGAACGTAGACAAAATTGTGAAAATTTCTGTTATGGGTGAGGTTGCCAGCCCAGTAGCGAGATCAGCTTACAGAATAACCCATGATGGGAGACCTGTTACCCTTCCTGGGGTTGGTGGGATAACATACAA
>MEHG01000219.1 GCA_001940705.1 Candidatus Thorarchaeota archaeon AB_25 | reverse complement strand
ATATATGGAGTCATCAATTTTTTCAGCAGAACTGCCCTTTTTGCCCATGATATAGTGGCCTCATTTGGTGGAAACAGACGTTGCCAGAGTGTAAAGTTCGCTTCTTCTTCCATTTCTTTCGATAAATCGTCGATGATTGTGATTTGTGGAAAATTCAACGAAAATAAGTGAATGTGGCTGGAGAGAATAATCCCCAGCTCGTTCCAATTAGAACTGTAACATAATCCTGACCCATTCGATGACCAAGACAAACTGCTTATGTTTTCCTGATTCGAGGGAAGAATCGGCCTGTTCGTTTCATATATTCAGAGTATTCTTCACCAAATGTTTCTAATAACATCTGTTCTTCTTTTCGTGCTACAAATGGAAATGAGATGATCACCATTAGAGCAAAGCCAATGATTAGAAAGTTTGCAGTGACAAGAGAAACTCCAAATGAGAACATGTTGAGAACCGTGTACATCGGATGACGAACTCTAGAATAAGGACCCTCAGTAATCAGTAAATGACTATCTTTGATCTGTAGACATGGGGAGTATTGACGGTCAAGTGTCTTGTGAATCCACCAGAGGAGAGGAACACTTGACAGCGCTAGCAGGACACCAATCCAGCGGATGAATTCAGGATAATTGGAGATCTGGGACCATGCAAACCATGTCTGATTGAGCAAGTACAGGATAACAGTCCCAAAAAACCCAAGAATGACAAAACTGATGACGCCTTCAGCTTTTCCGAACTTCTTTCGTTCATGAACTATTTCGGGCGCATCACGTTTCGGTTTTGCGAAGCGATAGTATCCTCTAATACTGAAGAACAGTGCATAAAGAGCAACAAAAAGAATCCTGTAGAACGTTTCGTCAGCCATTAACTTGCACCACCGATTAAGAATAATAACCCATACTTATGGGTCAGAATAAATACTAATAAGTCATTTTAACTTAGCAAGGACAGTAAGATTTCATCTAAACGCGCGAGGAGTCTGAAACAAAGTGCCAAAGGTAGTGCCAGAGTACAAAGAAAAAGCAAGAAGAAGTATAATTGAGTCAGCCGCACAAGTCTTCGCTGAGAAAGGCTACCACAAGACGAAGATGGACGACATCGCTGAGAAGTTGGGTGTCAGCAAGGGGGCAATCTATCAGTATTTCAAAAGTAAGGAACAGATCTTTGTTGAAGTAATAGACTTCTTCATGCAATTTAAGAAAGATGAAGTGATGTCAATCATTCTTTCAGATAATCCCATGAGAATTGCCTCCGCCGAGTTCTTGGAAATGAAGATTGATCGGGCACTTCACACGCAATCCTTTGGGTTAGATCTTTTCCTTGAGGCTGCAAGAAATGAATCACTCAGAGAAAGAATGGCTGAGAAATATCAAAAGATCTATGATGAATTCATTGGACATACTGAAGAGCTGAAGGAAAAAGGGGTCATCAAGAAGGACGCGGAGGTTGGTGTTGTTTGGAGAGGAATTGTTGCTCTTCGTGATGGACTGATAAGCTCCATACTCCTTGGGGTTAATGTATCGGATGTAATAGAAACATGGGTAAAGATAACCAATATGCTTCTCAAAGAAGTTCTTGTTGAAGTGGAGAATAAGTGAAGGGAACAGCTTAATTCGAGTTGATTAGTTTGTGATTGGAAAAGAAGAAGGAAGAGCTGGTATCCTATTGACAACCAACTCTTCTAATTCAAAATTGCTTTATGGTCTTGACCCATTCGATGAAAGATGTACACTGCTCTTTCATTCGCTTTTCCTATACTCCCACTTTGATTGTTGCACTATCCAATCATAAGTAGGTAAGGTAGGATTGAGTATCCACTGAATAAGACTCCAGTCAGATTAAGAAATACGTGAATCAATCCAATTGGCCACATACTACCCGTTCTCCGATAGAGGAAAATGTAACCGATGGGCATAATGAACTGAATCAGGAAGAATATCTGAGTAAATGGGAAGATGGAGTTGCTTTCCAGAAGGAATTTTCCCCAGAACAGGGCATGGATTAAACCTATGAGCGCGATGTAGAGACCTCCACCAATGAAGACCATGACGGATCGTTTCCGTCCCTCTTTGTAATACTCAGCAAACGAATCAAATGTGTAGAGCCAAATCAACTGTTCAGCAAAGGCATTGATAGGTGCCCAGATGACAAGTGTAAGAAGCCATCCAATAGGATCTAGAAAACCTGTTCTAACAAGTGTGAACCATGAAGTTATGACCAAGATTCCTTGAAGCAAGAAGAGGACAACAAACAGCGGCGTTAGATAACTTCTGAATTGCGCTCTCAGATTGTCTCGTTGAATTTCATAATCAAGACTGCCCTTCCTCCATCTCACTATCAATACAGCAAAGACTCCGTAGTATATCCCCAAGGGAATCAATGCACCAATTATGTCAAAGAGATACCCTACGAATATAGGCATAGCAAGAGCAGCTATCACTGCTAGAATAAGATCTAATGGTTTTGGATTGTAGTTATCATAGACATAATCGCGGGTCAAAAGTCAGCCCTCTTTTTTTATTCTCTATAGTTAATTTATAGTTCTTCCCATATGACAAGAATGAGCTGGATGCTAAACGCACTCCTTCTCTGGGTTCATTGGACTAGACTCATGTTGTCCACTGGTTGAATCTCAAATTATTAGCGTAGTTAGAAAAATATTAAGCAAATCAGAGTCGGCTTCTGTGTTAAGCAAAGAGGTCTTCAAGTGAACCAATCGAATCGAGTAGGAATCATTAGCGACCCAACTGATGATGATGTGAAGAAGTTCCAGCAGGGACTTGAGTCTTACAACATGGAGAAGACCAAAGGAGAATTCAGCAGTCCACAACCTTGGCATAATCTGGTTTTAAAAAGTCACGCAGGCGATGTTGTTGGGGGTATCGCCACGAGTACACTCTACTGGACTCAATATCTCGAGGTTCTCTGGGTTGATGAGAAGTATCGTGGACTAGGATATGGTAGAGACCTCGTCCTAGAAGCACAGAGATTGGCAAAGGAGATTGGATGCGTTTCATCCCATGTGTACACCTTCTCTTGGCAAGCACCTGATTTCTATCAGGCGGTTGGGTACGACCTCATAGTGACCTATGATGGCTATCATAGTGGAATAAAAGAGCACATCTTGATGACACGTTTCGACTCTTTCAATGACAGGACAATCCCGAAAGCAGACTCATCCCGGTTTCCAATCACCTCAGATCCCTCGGAGGAAGAGCTCAAAATAGTCCGATCAGGGCTCGGGAGCAACTTTGACAAGCATGTACAGAGTGTTCTGAAGGAACATCCGCATACTAATTACTGCTCAGTGATAAAGAGTGATGATGAAAAAGTGATTGCAGGTATAAGTGGCTATACAACACTAGGTATCTTGAACATAGCTGAATTATGGGTTGATGAGAAGCATCGCAGTCTTGGATATGGAAAAGATCTCTTGATGCATACCGAGGCTCATGCAAGAGAGAAAGGATGTATAGCTGGACAGATCGCATGTTTCTCATTTCAAAATTTGGAGTTCTTGAAAAGTCAAGGGTATGAGATACTTGGTTTTTCAGACGCGTATCCGAGTGATGTTAAGGAATATTATCTCACCAAGAAATTCTGAACCAGAGATTATTTTTTTCGGATTTCTTTCAATTTTTTTTTTAGGAACACTTTTGCCAAGATGATCGTGATTACGGGATACAGCACTGTAG
>MEHG01000218.1 GCA_001940705.1 Candidatus Thorarchaeota archaeon AB_25 | reverse complement strand
TATTATACCAGGGACAGCTTGTAGCAATAGGAAAGCCATCAGAGCTTGAAGAGAAATATAGAGCGGCGAACCTTGAAGAAGTGTTTACTGGACTGGTCACAGGCGAGGGGGTCTATGACAGCTAGACTAGCTTTGACATTCGTGCCACAAAGAACCTAGGAGTTTTGTATGTGCTTTTATAATCCGATACGGACTGAACTGTGACTCCTATGTTGGTCCACAGAGCCTATAGATACGAGCTCGACCCGAACAACCGTCAGAGGTCATTTCTTCATCGTCATGCAGGAGTCGCAAGGTTTGCTTTCAACTGGGGGCTAGAACAACGAATCTCTCTATTTAAGCAAAATCATGGGAAAGCTCGATTCACTGATGCCATGAAACAGCACAAGTTGTTAAACAGCCTGAAGAGGTCCCATTTTCCGTGGATGTATGAGTGTTCAAAGTGTGCTCCTCAAGAGGCTCTCAGAAACCTCCACTTAGCGTTTCAGAACTTCCAT
Organism: Candidatus Thorarchaeota archaeon AB_25; assembly: GCA_001940705.1. Lineage (GTDB taxonomy): Archaea > Asgardarchaeota > Thorarchaeia > Thorarchaeales > Thorarchaeaceae > SMTZ1-45. The sequence goes on along the minus strand of MEHG01000218.1, from coordinate 3,212 downwards.
CGTGATAGAAAGAAGGGGAAGAGGGTTGGTTTCCCTAGGTTCAAGAGAAAAGGAGTGAGGGACAGCTTCAGACTGACCGGGACCATCCGGTTCGATGAGCGAATGATACAGCTCCCACGGATCGGAAAGGTTCGGATAAAGGAGAAGAGAGAGAGATACCATGATGGGCGAATCCTCTCCGCCACAGTGAGGAGGAGGGCAGACCGATGGTTTGTGTCTGTGACAGTGGAGGAGGACATACCCGACCCTACACCCAAGAGTGGAAACGCGGTGGGAGTGGACCTTGGGCTGCGGACCTTGGCTACGCTCTCTGACGGCACTCAATTTGCCAATCCACGAGCTCTGGGACGACGACTGAAGAGGCTGAGGAATCTCTCAAAGAATCTATCAAGAAAGAAGAAGGGGAGCAGGAACCGCGAGAGAGCAAAGCTTCGATTGGCTAAGATGTATCTGAAAACCTTCAACATCCGTCAGGACACTTTGCACAAGTTGACAACCTATCTTGCCAAGAGCCACAGCAGGATTGTGATTGAGGACCTCGGAGTGAAGGGAATGATGAAGAATCGGAGGTTGGCCAGAGCCATCTTAGACGTGGGATGGTACGAGTTCAGAAGGCAACTAGAATACAAGTGCAGGTGGTACGGATCGCAGCTTGTTATTGCACCAAGAGCATTTCCCTCATCAAAGACGTGTTCCAGCTGTGGACACAAGAAGAGAGAGTTATCCCTCTCAGAGAGGGAGTATCATTGTGAAAAGTGTGGGTTGGATATCGACAGAGACCTCAATGCCGCACTGAACCTGGTCGCCGCCAGTTGGTCGGAGACCCTAAATGCCTGTGGAGAGGATGTAAGACTTTGCGATTCCTATGGATTCGCTAAGCAGATCTCTGTGAAGCAGGAACTGAACATCAGTCCGGAACATTGATGTCTAGGACTGTCTAGGTTTCAGGTAACGGTGTACAGTGAATGAAGAGCAAGAAGAAGTCACCCAATAATAGTTCAAAGACAAAGTGGCTTCTCAAGAAAGAAGTGAAGACTGTTCTTCGCTCTCGCTGGCTTGTGTTGGGTTTCATCATTAGTCCTCTATTTGCATGGCTGTTCCAAGGGTTCTTTCTGAACTTCCTGTTTGCTACAGCCGTTGACCCTGAAACCGTATACATTACGGTTGAAGATGAAGGTCCTTTGGGCCAGATCATCTATGACAATTTCAACTATGTGTATCAGCTTGAGAAAGATCTGCCTATGGAAAACCAATCACTCAAGTTTCTAGATTTTATCAATGTAAGTAAAAGTAATGGACAGGCGTTATGGGATAATAGAACGGCGCCTGTGTGGATACTGATACCTGCGAACTTCACTGAGATCTTTGAGCAGTATAATGTAACCACGATGATAGTCCATGTGAATTCGGGGAGTTTCAGAGCTACTGCGGCATTTGAAAGAATCAAGGTCTATGCGCAATTCTGGATGAGAACCACAGACTTATGGGTGCAACAGATCACACCACCGTCTGCTGAAGCCAGTTATGGGCACCAATTAGCGATTTTCTTGGTCATGATCACATCGGTGATGGCACCTAGTCCCTACATCAGTAAATCGTTTGCTGGAGAACGAGAACGGCACACGCTAGAAGCCCTTCTTGTTGTTCCTATGAGTAGACTCAGGATTCTAGGAGCTAAACTAGCTGCAGGTCTCTTGTTGACAATGATCTACTCCACATTCACAGTTGTAGGAATACTATCTTACAATTTCTTGGTGAACATTAGAGGAGCCGGAAGTATGGACAGTACAAGTCAGATTGGGTTCTATAGCGTTGATCCATCGACTATACCACTGATATTCTTCTGTCAGTTCCTGATCCTACTCTGTGCCATAGGAATAGGTGTAGTCATTTCGACAATGGCCAAAGACCAAGCAACCTCAGAGTCAATCAACAATCTGGTACTCCTTGTACCAACCATGGTCATCGGCATTCTGGGATTTGCAGGGAGCATCAGCCAGATGAGTGGAGTGTTTGGATTCGTTATCATGCTGATTCCGTTCACTCATGCAATCATGTTCTTGAATGGTGTATTGTCACCTGCTCCGGACCCAATAAGCCTGATAATCAATATCGTGTATATGTTGAGCTTTACCATAGTATTCTTGATACTCGGCGCAAAGGCATTCGAACGGGAAGCAATCATTGCCTAGCGGACTGGCCACTTGGGGTAATTATCTATCCCAGCTCGCTCCATAAGGGCAGCACTGTGTTCCCTAGCATTTCTCTTGACTGCGTCTTCATCAAGTGTCAGAAGATGTTTGTCTTGCATAAGGATGCGACCATTAACAATCACTGTATCAACGTAGTCACCACTACCAGAATAGACGAGATTCGACACCGGATTAGTATGAGGTGTCAGACCCAACTCATGCAGGTTGATCAGAATCACGTCTGCAAGCTTTCCCTGTTCTAGAGACCCCACCTTATCATCAATACCCATGGCCACAGCACCTCCAAGGGTCGCCATTTCGATTGCTTGTTCTGCTGTCACAACAAGAGGGTCATCAACGTATGACTTGTGAATCAGTGCAGCCAAACGCATCTCACGCACCATATCATAGGTGTTGTTTGAGGGGCCACCATCACAACCTAGAGAAACGGACACTCCGGCCTTAAGCATCTGAGGAACTTTGGCAAAACCTGATGCAAGTTTCATATTACTGGCTGGACAATGACTGATGTTCGACTTGCTCTCGGCAAGGACCTTGAGTTCAGAGTCCTCGAAATGAATACCGTGAGCAAACACCATTTCTGGACCTAGGAGGTCATGATTGCGAGCAAATGTGGTCAAGTTTGTACCATAGTTCTCCTTGACATAGCGGACATCATCCACGACCTCGCCAAGGTGCATTGTCATTCTGGTTTGCTTCTCGCGTGTTCTACGCGCCACATCTTTGAAAAGCTCAGATGTGACAGCACCAAGTGAACGAAGTCCATACCAGACTTGAATCCGACCATCTGCCTTGCCATGCCACTTGTTATACATCTCATCGGTTTCCTTCAGACAGGCATCAGCATCTTCAACCATTCCTGGATACATGATATCAGCACTGTCAGCATAGCCTGTGGAGTCCATGATGATTTTGGAGAGTGCTCCTCTCATCCCGGCTCTTTCCACAGCCTTGGCAATCCCATCAAAACCGTATCTAGTGTGAATCATACACTCAATG
>MEHG01000217.1 GCA_001940705.1 Candidatus Thorarchaeota archaeon AB_25 | reverse complement strand
CATGTTCAATCTTCTTCTCACGGTTGTAATGTCCCATCTCTCCTCTCGCCGATGATGGGTTCCCACTCAGGACCACTGCTCCCTCAAATATGACGAGAATAATTGCAGGGATAAGTGCTGTATAGTCCCATGCCAAAAACATCCCAACAATCCATAACCAAAGAGATGTAATGATAGTCCAAAATCCAGCAAAGAAGAAGAACCACTTTCGCTTTGGAGCCGGAGCTTTAAGGAAGGACACGTAATCGATCTTCACAGTGGGCTCATAATACTGGTCTCTACACATTCCTTCTAGGTTAATTCCAGCCCATTTTCCAGCGATAACTCGACCAATTGGATAGAAGAAAGCAACAACTGCAAATACAAAGAGAAAGCGGAGCCCAAAGGACATCCAATTTGATATGTCCCAAGCAAGAATTCCGCTCCAGTCTAATGGTGTACCCAATGTCCAGATGTATCCCCAAAGTGCTAGCAGTCCCAAGATTGTTTCTAGTAACAACACTGCACCAAGGGGATAAGTTCGCCCTCGGTTTGCTTCGAATAGGACGTTTCTAATCTCCGCTGCTTTGATGACCTCTTGCTCATCAGGTCTGGGATTTCTCTTGATTTGACGAACAATCTTCCAGAATCGTTTACGTGTTTCACTCGGAACCTCTTTCGGGTTCCGTATGACTACTGAATGAATCTCCTCCAGCTCGTCCAATCCTTCGGTCATGAACACATCTCCGAATATGCTGATTATAGAATGATGTCCTCACATTTAATCACTTCGAGAATGAAATGAAGAATACATAAGCATCGATACCCAAAGTTACTCTCCGGAGCTGAACTATGACTTTTGATGAGGTTGAGAGGAGCATCAAGGCCCTTTCCAAGTTTGATCTAGTAGTGAACCATTATAGTCTAGCTCTTGATGAAAGCCACAAGAATGCGCCTGTTCTCGAATTCAATCGAAGTAGTTACCCTGGTTTCGAAGCACATCTGTTTACCATTGCTGACGCCTCACTGTGGAAGCCAGAGCTAAATTCAGAAGCCGATGTTGTTCTCATAGGACCGGAGAATGGTCAAGATTCACATGAATCCTGGATGAAGTTGCTATCTGTTGCTCAGGAGGTAATGAAGTCACTAGAGCAATACAGACAGGGGCTGACACATGGGATTATTCCAAGCACCCATTGGATATATCATGAAATTAGATGGTATCGAAAGAACTGGGAAGGACAACTTCATGAACCGAGACCTGTAGAAGAATTCCTCTATTCTATTGATGAATCAATCAAATCTCATATCCGAGAGCTAAACGACCTTGGGTTTTCAACAACACAGAGTTGTTCAGGATTAGCAAAAGACCATGCTGATAGAGAACCATATTTGCCCTATGTTATGTTCGATGAGAGGGTGTTTCCAAGGTCCAGTGCTCACTTGTTTACACTTGCGGACATCACAAGTTGGATACCGAGTTATGGCCCTCATAATTTTGACATCGAATTTAGACTTCCAGATCCTGAAGGCTCTGAAAGCTTCTGGGACAACTTAGTGATGGTCGCAAGAAGATTAGCAGAGTTACTTCATGAGTACAGAGATAGTCTCAAAGACTAGATTTCCAAGAGTTCCACATTCTCTAAAAGGAATTTTGTAATTCATGTCCCTGTGCCAATTGATAGGACTTACAGGGATACATGGAGAGTAGTCAAGAATCATCATGGACATCCTGTATGGCACCCGCCAGACAGTAAAACAACCGAAATCCATGGACAAGTAGTTGGAGTGGACTTCTCGTTGTGTTATGGATGCGGGAAGTGTATCCATGCATGTCCAACTCATGTGTTTGTACAATTTGAAGATGAATCTGGTCGTCAAGTAGTAGATCCAGTGAAAGAAGATGACTGTATTCTATGTCTTGTGTGTGAAATTGTATGTCCTGTCGAGGCAATAAGCATTAAGCGAGAGGGAGGTTCAGATGATACCTTAGACTCTTTGCTAGAGGGAAACAGAGGTTAGAAGATGTTTGATATTCTATTGAATGAGGATGAACGAAGTATTCGAGATGAGGTTCGTAGATTTGTAAGAGACAAAGTCGACCGAGATTTAATCCTGGCTATGGATAGTAAGGAGAAGGAGTATCCGTACGAATTCATCAAAGCTGCAGCCAAAGAAAACCTCCTCGGATTACGATTTCCGAAGGAGTATGGTGGACGAGGTCTGGACTGGGTCTCTGAGATGGTTGCACTTGAGGAGATTGGAGTCCTTGGAATTGCTCTTGGGTGCGCATTCTCATTGCCAAGCATTGTAGGTGAGGCAATCAACAAGTTTGGGACACCTGAACAAAAGAAGGAGTACCTACTTCCAACACTTCAAGGGAAAAAGATCTGTGGCGAAGGTCTAACAGAACCGAGGGGCGGCTCAGACTTCTTTGGTACGAATACAACTGCCATTAAAAAAGGTGAAGCATTCGTTGTCAATGGCGAGAAACGATTTGTAGCAGGAGGTATAGGTGCTGACTATTTCCTGGTATATGCAAAGACCAACTTTAAGGCTGCGCCGCATGAATCACTCAGTGCATTTCTTATAGAGCGTGACATGGGCGTCAAGGTTGAGGAAGAGTATGAGCTCATGGGTTGTCGTGGTATGGGGGCCGCAAGAATCGTGATGAAGGATATTGAAGTTCCCGAATCAAATCTAGTTGGAAAACTTGATGACGGCAACTCGATTTTCAATGCCATGATGGTCCCTGAGAGATTGACTTCAGCTGCAGGTCCCATTGGGATGGGTCGAGCTGCTATCGAAATTGCCGTAAGATATGCAGACAAACGAGAGGCATTTGGAAGAGTTATCAAGAAATTTGAAGCCATTAGTTTCAAAGTGGCAGATTGCACGACCCAACTGGATGCGGCAAGAGGTCTTGTCTACCGTGCTGCAAAGAAGGCAGACACAGGGGAATGGTGCAGGAAAGAGGTCTCTCAGGCAAAGGTGTTCGCTACAGAGGCTGGATTCACCGCTGTTCATGAGGCAATGCAGATTCTTGGAGGTATAGGTTATACTGATGTCTACCCAATCGAACGCCTGTATCGTGATGCTCGACTTGCGACAATCTGGACTGGTAGTAATGAAGTTCAGAGACTCATCATCCAAAATGAGGTGTTCAGAGAGATATTATCAGAAGACCGGGCTCTGAAAAGGGATGTTGAATTAGATACGCCAGGAGCCCATAAGACAGAAGAAAAGGTGTACACTGAGGATCCGAAGAAGTACTATCCTACTTGATGAATTTCGCTACTCTCCATCTATGAAGACTTCCTTGACAATGTTTTCAAGGATGACATAGTGTGCGAAATTACCCTGACCTCTCTTCAATCCTTCAGGATAGACCTTCTCTACTCTCTTAGTGAACTCGCGTAGAAGCTCCCTAGCTTTGGAGGTTTCCTGTTTCACGAGAACGCTGTATACTACATAGTTGCCTAATTCATGAAGTAACATGATTTCTCGAGTCCTCATTTTTTGTGGAATTACTGATGGATTCTTCTTGAGTTCTGGGTCAAAGAAATGAGAAAACAATGGTGCTCCAGTTTCCTCCTCCAAGATATGACATGCGAGAATTTCTGAAGTCATTATAGGTTCAAGAGATGGAATCCTCCCTGCATCTTATCTCTTCCCGAAATCCCATTCACAAACTTCATATAGTTAACAATAATTAACATAACACACAAGTCCAAAGAGGATTAAAAATGGCGAAACTAATCTGTGAGAAATGTGGGGCAGAAGTTTCTGTACCCGTTCATTGTGGAAAGGAGATGCATATGGAAGGTGACCAACTAGTTTGCTGGATGGGT
>MEHG01000216.1 GCA_001940705.1 Candidatus Thorarchaeota archaeon AB_25 | reverse complement strand
GAGGCCGAGATTCTGGAGCTCCTAAATCCCTCATTCGAAGTCATTAAGAAATTGATAGCAGCCGGAGTGTCAGATTTTGAAAGGCTTAGCAACCTCCTCTCAGCGGCAGGTCTATCCAATCAACAACTTCGACAGCTTGCAGATATGGCCGCAGAGAGAGGGAACCAGAGTGCCTTAGGAGCGGTAGCTCATGAGGATCTTCACGCTGCACTTGGAACTGGAAGTCAAGGATATGGAGCACGACGGTATGGGACAGGTACAGGCGCCGGGAGCGGCGCTGGGACTCAACCCTATGATAAGAGTCGTGCCGACATGGCATTTGGAGGTCTCTTAGGAGGTCCTGCGACGAACATTGTACGTATCTGGTACACCTACCGTGACCAACTGCCAGATGAGCTTAAACAGAAACTCCGAGAGATCGCTAGAAGGCTCCTGATAGACTTAGGGATGAGATATGCTAAACAAACAATGGGCAGTAGTATGCTTGGAGGGATTCTGGAATCCACCACTGTTAGACCATTCAAGATAGGCGACGACATGGACCTCATCAATCTCGAAGAGACAATTGAATCGCTCCTCTCTCAAGGTCGGACAAATTTCAAGATTCTAGAGACCTCAGACTTCTTGGTGACAGAGACTTACCAGGGTCATCGCGCATTCTATTGGGCCTTGGACAAGAGTGGGTCGATGAACTCAGCCGAGAAACTTGGAATGCTCGCAATCTCCGTGATGGCAGGACTCTATGGAGTAAAAAAGGATGACTTCGGAGTTGTTCTTTTTGACAGTGTGACTCATGTGGTCAAGAGAATGGCTGAAAAGAGTGTGTCAGTCGATAAAGTGGCTTCCGATCTTCTTGAGGCTCGGGCTGGTGGAGGAACCGGAGGTGCTGAGTCCATCAGACTCGCGCTTGAAAATTTCGAGGATACACGTGCTAAGGAGAAGGTCTTTGTCTTCTCTACAGACATGTTTCTAAGTGACCAAGATGTCTGTGAACAGCTGGTGGAACGAATGAAACCACTTGGAATCAAGATGATTATTCTCGTTCCAAAATCATCCTACAACCCTCATGCTGCAGATAGTCTAGCCAAGAAAGCACATGGAGTGGTCTTGGATATAGCATCTATTGACGAACTACCAGAGAAATTACTACGTGTGACAAATTACTGATCAGAGTGGAGAATAACCTGCCCTTTCTTGCAGGGATTTTTCTTTGGTTTCACACACCCAGAATTTGTACGCACATAAGTAGTCTTCAGTACCTCGGAGGTCAAGAAGTCTCGAACTGAATAGACGTCTCAATATTCTCATGTATCTGAAGAATGGATCTCCTGGTGGAACCATTTCAGCAATACAGTTTACTTGGTAGCTCTGACTCTCAGGTGCTGCCTCTTGTGTCCAGAAGAAGTTCAAGCTTACCCGGGGGTCTCTTAGGATGTTCTGGTATGTGACATCTCCATACATCTCAACCGCTCCAAATCGGAACCGGTCAATTTTTCGGTCATCGAGCATCAGTTTCTGATATAGCTCAACTCGTTCCTCAATGGTCTCATCGAATGGTCTACCTTGAAACGATAGCTCCGCTCCTTCAAGCTCAAGAATCATATCTTCAAGAGCTTCGTCTTTGAGGGTTAGTCGGACTATCTTCTTAGCGGAGTTGATTGGGAAAATACCGGTTGTATTCTGAGAGGAGACTGTGGGTTTCATCAGAGTCGACTCATACAACCTGTGAATCTTTTCATCTGTATCTCGAGCACCCTCAAGTGTATTAACAACTGCCTCGTAAAGTTCGTCTGGAATGGCATTCAAAGGAAAAGAAACATCGAGGCCACTGAGATTGATATCGATCTTACGTAACTCGCGATCAATAAACTTGATTGTTGATGGTTTCTCTTCCGACAATGGGATCACACCGTCATTATCTCTTTAGGTAGCCTTTAGCCACCTACCGACCAGATTCATCTCTCACAGGGCGTATTTTAACATATGTCGGACCTTTGATACCCACTGAAAAAGCCTCATAAGCGCGTCTGCATGAACAAAACTCACAGTTCTCTCGTGCTTGAGGCTTGAAGAAATGGTTGAAGCTTTCGAGATTGACTCAGAGGCAAAAATGATAGCGTCCAAGAGTAAGATTGTTGAAGTTGACACGAACAAAGTGCTTGTCTTTGTAGTTCATGACACTAAGACTGTCTACCTTTGGAGAGGTAAGAACGCTGACATCTTCAAGAAGCTGATGGGAACACGAGTTGCTGCTAAGTTGAGCCATACATATCCTGATTATAGAATTCGCCCAATCTCTGAAGGAAATGAACCCGCAGCATTCAAACGCATACTTGGCACGAAAGTAAAATGATGGTTTCTGCTACCAGAAAACACTTAGTTGATGGAGTGTTGTGTATCCAGGGTGAGGTCTCTGAGCATCAATCGACTTGCATATCTGAGCATGATACGCAATGTCAGGAGAGGTCTAGTTACACGGACTAGTATCATCAAGTTGCTTGATTCTACTACTTGGATAACTACCTCTGATATATCCAAACAGGTTGATGTGACATCACATACTGTTCTCTATCATCTTCGAAATCTTGAACGGGAAAAGGTTGTTGAGCGAAACGCTGAAGGGAGAGGTTGGAGACTAGGACCCTATGAACAGATTGAGTTAATGGAGTTTCTAGCACCATCAAGAAGCAAGAGGAAGAAGAAGTCATGATGAAGTCGGACAAATCTTAAGCATGATTGTCTTCATCACACTCTGAACACAATGAAAATCCATGCTATTGTACGACCACCAGGCCGCAATTTCAAGAGCTGCCTATCAGAACATCCACTTCATCATACTCTAGATTTCGAACTTGCATTAGAGCAGCACAAGAAGTATTGTCAGACACTTGAAGATCTTGGAGTGGATTTGATTAAGCTCGATCCTGATGATGAACATCCGGATTCGTGTTTTGTTGAAGATACTGTTGTCGTACATGCAAACCGAGCAATGATCACACGAATGGCAAAGGAGAGTCGTAGAGGGGAGAGCGACAGAATAGAAGCGGTTTTGTCAGAATTCAAACAGATAGAATCAGTGAAAGCTCCAGGTACCTTGGAAGGAGGGGATGTCGTTCATCTTCCCGATTCATTGCTCTGTGGTATAACGAAGAGGACCAACAGCGAAGGGGCAACGCAAATGGAGCGATGGTTGGAAATCCCAGTTCTTCTCATTAAAGACCTAAACATTATGCACATCAAGAGCCATATCACCTACCTTGAGAGGAATACTATATTGGTGAATCCACGATATGTTGAAGATCCCGTGTTAGAGCCATACTCAAAGATAGTGCTGCCACCTGAAGAGATGCACTCTGCTAACACTCTCACAATAGGAAATGTTGTCATAATGTCAGCTCGACATAACAAGTCATCACAACTGGTGAAAGAAGCTGGTTTTGATGTTATTCAACTCAATATGAGTGAGTTCGAAAAATGTGATGGGGCACTTACGTGCCTCTCTATTCTTTTCTAGAACCTCATACTGCACCTTTCCGTGATCGACATGCGGCCACCCCTACAATCACAATCACGAGTGTTGATCCTATTGAAATCACTAATGATACCTGCTGTATGAACTCTGCGTTACCCGCTGTATTCGTAGTATTGGTTGTTGTGATGGTCGCAGAAGTTGTACTTTCAGGTCTGACAGTTACCATTACCGTATCTGAAGCAGTGTTCATATTTGTGTCATACACTTGTAATGTGAAAATGTAAGATCCTACCGATAGGCCATCTATTTCTATGGTAATCAGCTCACCATTCCAACTATATGAAGCAATCAAGACACCATCGGAGCTTGAAAGAAACCACTCTTCGATCCGACGGCGTTCG
>MEHG01000215.1 GCA_001940705.1 Candidatus Thorarchaeota archaeon AB_25 | reverse complement strand
GTATATGCATGCTGAAAACCCAATTTTGAATAGAGCTTCAGAGCTGGAATGTTTTCAGACTCCACTTGGAGATAGGCTGATCTAGCCCCTCTTTGATGTCCCCATTTCGCAAGAGATATGTTTACTGCAAGAGCCACACCTCTTCCGCGCATGCTCGGGTGAACTGCTATGTTGAAGAGACCCAACCATTTGCCCTCAACAACGCCAAAACCAACACCTGCCAGTTCTCTGTCGATTTTGGCTATAGCAAATCCCTTTTGGAGAGTAGTACGTTTCATCAAGCCCTTTCTTGTTTCCATCGAGGATTCTTCATAACCAGAAGACTCACTGTACACAGACATCCAACCATCCGAGATGTCATTTGATATTAGTACATCAAATGTAGTTTCCTTTTGTGTAAGGTGATTGATTGCTGCAGTGTGAATCTCCACTTGCAGTCCAACTGAGAAACCACGTTCTGAAAGATCTCTGTCTAGTTCAATAGGTTTGCTAAATTCAGTCATCTGGAATCGAGGAATGAGGTCTCTCTCTTTGTAAAAATCGATGACTTTCTCAATTGCCTCGTCATGTGGTGGAGGTGGTGGACCAAGGGGAAGAACACTATTGGCGCGCCGTGTGACCCCAGCGTTCGCACGGAGAAGCCATCCACCAAAACGCTCGGCTTCTTCTGCAATCCAGGCATTGGAGGCCACTTGCTCCAGTTCGATGATTTGTGATTGATCTGCCAAGACACAATGCCCCCTATATACTTCAAATCACTGTCTAGTATACTGCATAACCCCCAAATAATTCAAACGATTCATAACGGATGCATGTTTTAAGAGGGAGGAGGGAGAATGAACAGCGTTTCTGGTATCCACGAGCTCGTAAAGAGGTTCGCACCAATTCTACATTTTCATCCCAAAGAGGGAGAGTTCTGTTGTTTCCCCTCAGATGCGGAGGAGATCTATGCATCGTATCATGAGAACTGGGATTTCTTTACTGAGGATAGGAGTCCCAAGGAGTTGCTCCCGTCCACTCCATGTTACTATGAATTCTGGGAGGCCGAGAAACTCACTCAGATTCGATATTGGTTCTGGTATCGTTACAATGATTTCCAAGGTGCGCCGCTAAGTCTTGGCAAACATGTCGGTGATTGGGAAAATGTTGAGATCAGGCTCTATGGTTCAAAGAAACTCAATGATGCAATATGGGTGCTTTCGAATCACCACGAGGCTCGACTCGCCTCACTCTCAAAGACATTGCAGGGTTTTATCCGCGAGGATGCGATTTTGGATGACGAACAGATCAATGTCTGGTCTGCTTTAGGTACTCATGCAAACTATCCATCTCCCAAGAGTAAACCTCGATGCTATGTTCGATTTTTCTGTGACAAGATAGCAGACAGGGGGCCTGTTTGGAACACACAAGAGAATCTCATGCTGTTGAGTCAGACAAACTTCAACTCCTTTGAAGGAAGGTGGGGCGACAAGAAAGCACCAAGAGGGCCCGCTAATGAGTATAATAATCGCTGGCGTAATGCTCCGAATTATGATCCAATCTAATCGCTCGGCTCCCAAGGAGTTCGTCTAGGTAACCAACGGGGCACATTCTCAAAGTATTCCACATATTCCTGTCCGAACCTCTTCAGTAATCCAGGTTCTTCAGACTTGATGAAATATATGTGGTTCCCAATGAAGAAGAAGAGGAACCAAAGAAACACTGCGTAGTTTGAGAGAATAATCGACTCACCCAGTATGCCAAGAACTACTCCGGTAATCATCGGATTACGCATGCATCTGTAGATACCTACCACGACTAACTTCTGAGTCGGTGCCCATGGAGCTAGAGTTCCTTCACCAACATTGGTGAATATCCGGATACAGGCAACCATCAGTATCACACTTGTGAGAAGTAATGTTATACCAATCAACATGACAAGTAAGTCAAGAGACCATGCAAGAGACAAACCTATGATTGTGTCTGCAGTAAGCCACATTAAGAACCAAGGCATAAGAATCAAAACAGCAATTGGTAACATGTAGGAACTGGCATGGTCTAGTTTGCTCAATTGAGATTCCTCCGCTCATTCAAGAGCGGCATAGCCTTTCCGCATGATAGTGTCCACTATCTCTTTAGACTTCTCAGGATAGTCGATGTTGTAGTGAGCCCCTCTACTTTCCTTCCGCATTCGAGCCATCATGATGATTAACTCTGCAACTAGAGAGATATTCCTAAGCTCAACAAGGTCAGGTGTTATCTTGAAGTCCCAGTAGAACTGACTAATCTCCTTCTGGATAAACTCAATCCGATTCCTAGCACGGATAAGTCGTTTATTCGATCGGGCAATTCCGACATAGTTGATCATGATCCTACGAATCTCTTCCCAGAGGTGCGAGAGGATGACAAGCTCGTCCGGATTTGTTGCTTCACCGGGGTCCCAAGGAGGAATCTCCATTGGTGTAATGTTAATCTTCAATTCCTCAGAAGCCGCAACAGACGCATTGTGTGCGAGGACCGAGGCTTCAAGCAGTGAGTTGGATGCTAGTCTGTTTGCGCCATGAAATCCTGTACATGTAGTTTCACCAATAGCATAGAGTCCTAGGACATCAGTTCGTCCATTGATATCAGTCTTCACGCCACCCATCATATAGTGTGCTGCAGGTACAACAGGAATTGGGGATTTCGTGATATCAATTCCCGCCGTAAGACAGGTTTCATAGATGTGTGGAAACCGGTCCTTGATGTAATCAGGGTTTTTAAAGGAGATATCAAGCCAGGCATGATCAGCTCCAGTCTTCTTCAGCTCCGTATCTATCGCTCGCGCCACTACATCTCGGGGTGCAAGTTCAGCATCTTTGTGATAGTCCTGCATGAACCTCTTTCCATCAGGGCCCAAAAGTCGGGCGCCCTCTCCACGTAGTGCTTCTGATATGAGGAAGGAGCGAATCTTTTGGTGATAGAGAAGTGTGGGATGAAACTGAACCATCTCAAGGTTCATTACTGAAGCTCCAGCGCGGAAAGCCATTGCGATTCCATCACCAGTAGCCACGTCAGGGTTGCTTGTATAGAGAAAAACACGACCAGCCCCACCTGTTGCTAGTATGACTATTTTGGCAACAAAACGCTCAATCTCGGAAGTATTGAGGTCAAGGATGTATGCCCCATATACCCGATTGTTCCTCACAAACAAGTTAACAGCCATATGATTATCATGGACAGTGATGTTCTTCTCACCCTCTAGTTTCTTCGTGAGGGCAAGTTCAATATCCTCCCCGGTGTGGTCCTTCACATGCAAGACGCGACGCTTACTGTGTCCTCCTTCTAATCCGAGTTCATATTCACCAGTGGCTTCTTCATCACAGAAGTCAACCCCAAGATCCACTAGTTCCTGTATTCTCTCAGGACCAGCTCGAATAATCTGTTCCACCACGTCTCGATGGCAGAGACCGTCCCCTACGCGGATTGTGTCTTCTACGTGTAACTCAATCGAATCCTCTGCGGAAACAACTGCAGCAATTCCCCCCTGGGCTCTTATTGTGGCGGACTCTGTGAGGCGCCCCTTTGTCACAAGGTTGACCTTTCCGTGTTTTGCAGCTTTCAGAGAGAATAGCTGACCGGATAGTCCACTGCCAATCACAAGAAAATCCGATGAGTAGACCTTAGACATCGTGACCGCTCCATGTTTCGTTCATCACATTTGGCTCATAAGGGTTCGTGAACGTCGTAGGAATACATTACGAGATAGTAAAACCATCAATAAAGAAACTACATTATTGTTTAGTGTGGATAAAAATGGTTCGTACAACTGATAAAACACTAAATCCGTAAAAGTGATATGCGTGGCGAGGTTCTTGGTCGCGTGGCGAAAAGCATTCACAATTTCATTGTGACCCACTGTGTGGACAATTATCAAGAAGAGTGAGATGATTC
>MEHG01000214.1 GCA_001940705.1 Candidatus Thorarchaeota archaeon AB_25 | reverse complement strand
TGACCAAACTGGTCAGGAAGATATGCAATATCCATAAGGGGTATTTTCAGTCGCTTTGCCAGAGTCTGACTGTACTCGAGATTTCGGACCAAACTCTCCGCTCCAACCAGCCACTCATCCGGGAGCAGATACCAAGGACCAACTGAGATCTTCCCTTCTTGAATTCTTTTCAGTAGTTCTTCTTTCTTCTCTGGGCGAATCTCCAAATAATCCTCTATGATGATAGTCTGGCCATCAAGCATGAACACGTAATCATGATGGTTCAGAATTTCGAGGAGCTCATCTATCAAATGTACAAGTTTCTGCCTGAACTTCTGGAAGGGTAGATACCATTCTCGGTCCCAGTGAGTATGGGGAACAATGATTACCTTGGATTTCATTTCCATCACAAATACTCGTAGAAACAACACTGTTATTTTTCTACTTGTTGGCAGCTCTTCAGCTAACAGTCACTGATATCTTAGAATGACATTCCTGACACAACAGTGTGTTTTGATCTTTCCATTCAACTAAATCAAGCCTCAGAGGTGTCTTGCAGATTGGACAGGAACTGGGAAACATAAAGACATCCCGGTGTTCTCGAGCATCTAGCATATAGTGACTTGTTGTTCGTGACTTTTGATTCGAAAATGATTCTGGTAGTCTTGCACGTGAAATCAGAAATGCGACACAAACACCGACGACGAATGTAAAATACACTGCTAATTGTAAATGCTGTTCATTCCAAGCTGATATGGTATAGAGTATAGTAATAATCAAAGGAATACTAAGACTGAATCGTATGAGCATTAACAGTGTCCTATTATTGACTTGACCCATTCGACATCGCCATGCTTTGGCTAGCTTGAGTGCCTATAAACCCTCATTCAAGAAAGCATCTGTGAAACCATTGGTGAGAGGGATGGAATCAACAATCAGTTGACTAGAGAGACTTTTAGGTCACGGTTACAATAGGGATTATCTCCTTTCTTGTGAGAGGAGAGGTAGTAGCGTGACAACCTTGGGAGGTTGAACAGTTGAAGCGGGATGCAATCTTACTGATGATAATGCTACTGTGTGTGGTTTCAGTACCTGTTGAAACTAGCACGCAAACAATAGTAGAATCAAATACTATCAATCCTTCGAAATATGTGATCTCTCAGACAGAGATGCCAATTTACGAGCTTATCACTCCAGAGGTGAATGAATCACATACCGAAGAAATGGCTCGTTCACTCTTTGACATTTCCGAAATCCAAGCTGAGGAAATAGGAGGAGTCTGGGTTGTTAGCTACCTAAATCAGACGTTTGAGATGGACCGTCGAGATGGATCCATCTGGTATGCCGACTATGACAAACTCTGGAATGTAGCATTGGGAGTTGAGGTGCCCGCCCCAACATGGTGCCGAACTCATGTTGATGAGTGGCTTCGTGAAAAGGGGATGCTTCCAGGTAATGCAGTCTTTGCGAAAATGGGTTCAACAAATGTTACTACATACAACCCGGATGCTGATGAAATTCAGACAAAGGTTTTGCATTGGCACGTGAACTACGAATTCATGATGAATGATATACCAATCACGGGAGATGCTGCTCAGATCACCGTAATGATTGGTGAAGGTGGTGAACGTATAGGGTTCGATTGGAAATGGAGAGAACCAAAATCAGAACCTTATGCCACATTCGGACTCATCGAGTATGAATCTGTCTTGGATGCACACGGAATCTATTTGGATGAAGTAGTTGACCACCGGTTAGCATACACTACCGATGATGAGCCTGAAAGTAATCTCCTATATCCCGTCTATGAGATTGAAATTCTTGGGGGGGAAGACGAGGAAGGCATAGCTATCCACGATTTTGTAGTGATTGATGCTACTTTACTTGATCCACAAGTAGAAATCACAACTCCGACAAGTGGTAATTCATACATGCCTGGGACCTCCATCACATTTGATTGCTCAGTATCCTTCGGAACGCCTCCATACACCTATCAGTGGGGTTCGGATTTTGATGGAGTTCTGAGTACATCTAAATCATTCACTACGAATGCCCTTACAGAGGTACTGAAGATAGATTACCCTGTACCTCATGCAATCTCGGTTAGGGTCAGAGATTCCGAGGGTAGACCTACAAGTGATTGCATCGCTGTTACAATAGAGACCGTCGACTTCTCGATGGACCCTCAAATCACCTTGGTTGCTGTGGGTGGAGTTACTCTTGTAATTGCTTCTCTTCTGGTGTTGCGAAGAAGGAAAGGTGGATTTGCTCTACTCTTTCTATTGATGATGTTCTCAGCATTCTTGTTCCTCCCTGTTTCATTTGCTAGTAGCGAACTTTCGCAACCGGGCAAATTTATTCCTAGTGCTCCTTCAGGGGCATACGATGATGGTGTCAAAGAGGTAGGCATCGAGTGGGTTGGGATGTCACATGGTAAACCACTTTGGAATACTGAAACCAACATTGAAGGTTTCTACAATTATATGGGCACTGTCGGGGGCTATAGTAGAGAATTCAACTGGGGAGAATACAGCGCTTGGGAAGAGGACTTCAAAGACGCTCAATTCAGTGGAACTGATACAACATGGATCGATGCAGTCGATTTTGTCTACTATCAAGACCATGGTGGTGCAAACGGGGTATCATTCACATCCAACCATGATGATCACGCACTGCATTATCTCCATATGAGATTGGGTGATGGTGATCTCGATTCTATTGTGTTTGATGCGTGCAGTCCTCTGGCGTGGGAAAATTCAGATGGTGACAATGTGTTTGAACGCTGGGGTCCATCATTGCAAGGCATTCATCAAGTATGCTCTTTTGCAACAAGTAGTAAGAATTCTGCAACAAGAGGTACCAGTTTTGCCACGTATATGACCACCAATGGGATGACCATTGTGAACGCTTGGTTCAAAGCATGCTTGGAAACCGAGCCCAGTGACCATCTAGCTGCGGTATTCTATGGGTCAAAGTCTCCAGATCCCTATAATCCACAGCTGGATGATCCAATAAACGATCATGCCTACGGATTTGGTTATGTGTGCACTGACCCAACACCTGGTTCATTTGGCAACTTCGTCTACATTGTATCGAGTTGCTAGAATTACAGGAAGGGGGTTCCCCTTCCAATACCCCTAACCAGAGAGAAGCAGAGGAAAATCAGAGAAGACTTTAATCTAGGATTGCAATTTTCTGCATTTCCTCATATAGTGTGAGAAAACAAGACTGTGTGGCAACCATTGGAGGTTGAACATTTGAGAAAGGATACAATTATACTGTTTTTATTGTTCTTGCTGGTGGTCTCAGCTTCAGACCAAGCTGTTTCGCCCTCAAGTACTACGAATTATGAACCAATGAACTTCGTTCTTTCTCAGACCGAGATGCCAATCTATGAGTTGGTGACTCCAGAGGTGAATGAATCCTATGTGCAGAGTCTTGCATCCTCACTCTTTGGTATCTATGATATACTTCCTCAGGAAGCCGAAGGCATCTATTTTGTGAATTGGAGCAACAGCTATCTTGAGGTTGATTCCGCAGATGGATCAATCTGGTTTGCAGACTATGATAGGATCTGGAACGTTTCATTAGGTGATGACAAGCCCAATCAAACAGAAAGTCAGACTATTGCTGAGGCGTGGTTGGATGAAAAAGGTCTGATTCCTGCTAACGCTGAGTTTGTAGGGATTGGGACCACAAATATGACAATCTTCAATCCTGTTACGGAGGTAATGCACTCCAAGATAATCAATTATCACTTCAACTATGCATTCGCGGTTGATGATATTCCAATTGCTGAAGAGGCTGCGCAGATTACGGTGATGATTGGCGAAAGTAGTGACATGGTTAGTACTGCTCAGAATATTGTTGGTTTTGATTGGAGATGGAGAGATATCAAATCTACCGCGTATACAACTGCAGTGCTCATCGAATTTGATTCAATAA
>MEHG01000213.1 GCA_001940705.1 Candidatus Thorarchaeota archaeon AB_25 | reverse complement strand
TACAAATACTATAGGCAACGGTAGAAGTATGACCACCAGAATTGATACATCGATGATGAATACTGGATCCACAGGACCTGGTCCTTCTGATGCAGGTATCACATATTCCATGATAAAGTAGTCCGTGGGGTGCCAGTCCTCGTCTGCGATGTCCCCTGTAAAAACTGCAACAATGTCCTCCTCTGGCAGCACGAAGATTTTCTGTTCATAGTGCCCAGTTGCCTCATAGAACGTGTAATCCGGAACGCCCCACCAGGTGTAGCCATAGTGATACCATCCTCCGGTATCATAATACATTCGAGTTGAAACATTGACCCACTCTGACGAAACTACCTGAGTACCATTCCAATTCCCCTCATTAAGGTAGAGATATCCGAAGCGTGCCATATCCCGAGGTTTGAGGTTCAATCCTCCCCCACATCCATATTGACCGCTAGCAGGGACTGTCCACCAACTGAACCAATCAATTCCTATGGACTCAAACAGAAACTCCTCTGCGAAATCAGCTACACTATATCCTGTTGTCTGTTCAATGACTCCTCCTAGGAGCTCTATACCCCCCGAATTGTATGACCAATGCTCACCGGGATCGTTTTCCATTGGTCTATCTAAGACATACTCCCACATGTCGCTACTTCGATACATTGCAAACAGGTCATTTTCTGGCTCTTCATAAGGGATATCGACCTCATGAAATTCAAGGCCTGATGACATTGTCAAACAGTGGAATAGAGTGATATTCTCCTTTCTCGAATCCCAGTTGTCAATCGTATAATTGGGGAAGAAATCAAGAATCGGCTGACTCACATTGTCGATATATCCCATGTCTATGGCTATTCCGATGAGCGCGGACATGAAGCTCTTTGTGCATGATTGAATGGTATGTGACATGTACTGAGAATAGTAGTTGTAGTATTTCTCGTAGACAATGTAACCATTTTTGATTATAATGACCGAATGAAGTTCGATGTCATTTTCAATTATTATTTCATCAATACGATTCAAAGTGTTGGAGTCTAATCCCTGTTCTTCGGGAGTTGTGTTTAACCATTCGTCTGTTGGCCAATAATCCCTGACGCGGTCTTCTTGCGCCACTGAATATCCTTGAGTCGGAACGATTTGTATCATCAGTAGAATTGCACAAATTGCTATGATTGACACAATATGATTTCCTCTTTTCATTTGATTCACACCAACAAAAACGTAAGGGCTAGACCAAGCCAGTAACTAAGAGCGATGTATGCCATGAACCAGTTTTTTGACTTAGAGTCAGAATAATGCGTCTGCCATAATTTCCTACCAAGTACAATGAACAATGTAAACATGGCAAAGACAATCAGGAGACTAAAAGCTAACACACCTGCAAGGTTGGGAATCATTCCTCCTATGGTGACCATGTTGCTATATACCAGCTCAGCGTTTCCAAAGGCAAGAGCTAATGCATAAGCAAGACAGCTAATAGCTTCTTTGGTAAAGATTGTCATCCCTGTCATGAAGAAGAACATAGAGGGCAAGAATGAATGACGGATTCTCTTAACCGCGAGTGGTATTAGATAAACGGTTCCAATCCCTGCAGAGATCAAAAACATGACTGCAACTAATGTCGTAAGGAAATCAGGATTGTCTGTAAAGCCCGCAGTGAAGAAAATCCAATTCCAGGTTTCATGGTATGTAAACAATCCCGACCACGGGAGGGCTCCAATCCATCCTGCGATGTATGGGGTCTGGAAGACTATGCTTGTCACGATCCGATATTCATCTGTGCTCCCTTGTTGTACTGGAAGGAACAGGTCAAACATTACCTCGTAGAATTCTCCAATCGCGAAACTGACGAGGAATAATACAATTCCGAGATAATAGAAGAATATCTTAACCTTGGTGTTTCTCCACCCTGATGCTTGTGCCAGATCTGGATCATCATCCGAAGTTTTGGAGGCGGACGTATCAATCTGAGGGGGGGTAACCAAGTATGAGAGATATCTCCTTAACTTGCTGCCAGACATTGTCTTCAACCAAGGTGTGACAAGGATAAACAAACACACCGCGATTATAGGCAGTGCAATTGCTATGATGGTTGCTTGGTCGACTGTGAGCTCGAGAAATTGTATCATTATTATGTTAACTCCTGGAATTGATTGTTGATTCTGAGTTTATACTTGGGTACTGTGTAAAAGATAGGTAAGAAGATGGCACCTATAACAACTAAGTTGATTGCATTTGCAACCATCACTTGTCTGGGAATCTTGTTAATTGCTGATGGGATGATGTAATCGTACAGAAGCCATGCCTGTAGGTCTGACTCATCTGGTGGAACACTCGAGGTGAAAACCACAACCATGTCCAAGCTTGGGACCACAAAGATATACTGACCTTGGTAACCCCTGGCAGTATAGGCATTGGCGATATCGTTAGTGTAAGTCCACCACTGATACGAATACCCCGTGAGGATGTCGAATGGTCGAAGAGTAGCCTCTGATTGTTGTACCCATTCTTCGGGAACGATTTGTTCCCCATCCCATGTTCCGTTGTTTAGATAGAGATAACCAAATTTTGCCATATCTCGGGGAAGCATTTCTACTCCTCCTGAAGCCCAATACAGACCTTGGTTGTCCGTAGGCCAAAAGACATCAGCAGGTGATACGCCAAGGGGAGTGAACAGCTTTTCCACAGCGTAGTCAAAGAGTGAGGTTCCCGTTGCCTCCGTAATGATCGCTCCTATCAGATTAGTTGCTCCTGAGCAGTAGACCCATTTTTCACCTGGATCATACTGCATAGGTAAATCAAGAATGTATTGCACATTATCACTTGCAAACCACATTTTGTAGTGGCTATTCAGTGGAGAATTGTAAGGTTCAGTCCATTCATCCCATTCTAAACCTGATGTCATTGTCAGAAGGTGTTCCAGTGTGATTGCCTGTTTTCGTTCGTCAAGATTCGCGATTGTTCGGTTCGGTAGGAGGTCAACTAACTTACTATCTACACCCTCAATGTAACCTTCTTCAATCGCAATTCCAATGAGCGCTGAAGTGAAGCTCTTTGTGCATGAGTGAATGTTGTGACGAGTTTCGGAATTATAGAATCTGGGATATTCCTCAAAAACCAGGTAGCCATTTCGTACAACCAATATGGAGTCAATGAGCAGACCAATGTTATCGATATACTCCATCATATCATCCAATAGCTTCGGGTTCATCCCCTGTTCTTCAGGGGTGGTGTTGGACCACTCATCTGTTGGCCAATAGTCTCGAACCACATCGGTTTGTGCAAGTGAATAACCCTGAGTCGGAAGAACTGGCATCATCAAGAGAACTATGACAATGCCCATGAGTGACGTAGTCTTTTTCCAGGACAATGTTATACCGCCTCTGACTCAATTTTCCTGAGATAACGTGAGATTAGATCGTGCCACTCAGAGAGTGTTCTCTTGTAGGTGGCATCTTGTGAAAGGAGAAACTGAGACATTCTGTATGACACATCGCTTCGAGTAGATGGAGGAAGGCTTTGGAACGCATGATTGCCTGGAGAATCATATACTTTGGATACCTCTGCTTCTCTATCGACCAATCTCTGCAAGATGGATCGAGCATGGTCAATCTCTGACTCAGTGATGTGAATGCCAAGTGTGGAGAGACCGAGAAGTGCAGCCATTACTTGGTCTTTTGAAGCAACAGGTGCCTCATCGTATGAACTCATTCTCTCACTTATGCCTAATCGGAACTCTCTTGCGACGGCTCGATAGTATCGCTCAACAATACCCCTTGGAGTTTCGCGGGTTTCAACGAGATCTATTATCCCTGCACTCTTCAACTTCTGAACATGGTGAAGTACTGTACCAGGTTTCTTCTTCATTGCCACGGACAGTTGCTTTACAGTCATCGGTTGATTCACGAGGAACTTGAACACGATGTCCTTTCTTGTTCCATCTAGCAGGAG
>MEHG01000212.1 GCA_001940705.1 Candidatus Thorarchaeota archaeon AB_25 | reverse complement strand
GTCTATCTCAAGGGTGCGTATCTCCTCTTTTGACAAGTCAACAACTAGTATTTGACCCATATACCCCGGCATCACATCACCCTTAGAACTCTCTCATCATCTCCCAGATGTCCTGTTCATCCTCAACGACATCCTCAGGGAGTTCTATTGGTTTGCCTACTTGTTTCGCAGTCATGTAAATCTTGCAGGCACGTTCTAATAGAATAGAGAGAAAGAGTGCATCCTTCAGGGTTTTTGCTAGGCATACTGCGCCATGATTTGCTATCAGTGCAGCACTTCGCTCTTCTAAGACTTCAACCACATTCTTACCAAGCTGTTGGGTACCAGGCATTGCATACTTACTGACTCGAATGGTAGCACCCAATTTGGGCACAATCTCATCAATTATTGGTGGTAGAGGTTCATGTAGAATAGCCATAGCAGAGGTGTATATACTATGGGTATGAACAACAGCTAATGCATCATCGCGGGTCCGGTAAATCTCAAGATGCATCGGTGTTTCAACGCTGGGATTTCTTGTTCCTTCTACTTCATCACCCTCAATGTCAATGACAACCACATCATCAAGTGTCATCTCTGTGTAATGCACAGAGCTTGGGGAGATGACAACGTGATCTCCAACTCTAAGACTCGCATTTCCGGAAGACCCAATGACCAGATTGTGCTTGATCATCTCTAGACAAATGTCAAGTAATTCCTTCTTCTCTTTCTCGTACAATTTAGTCACCCTCAAATCTAATTTCATTCCATCTTGAATAGTATCGGTTATACTGGTCTGCGCGGTCATCGGGTTGGTAGGTGCGCTTCCAGTAGACCATTGCCTTTGCAGCCTTAGCGACTGATGAGTATTGACCAGATCCTGCGGCTGCGCAAATTGCAGCGCCTAAGAGACTGCCCTCGGACTGACCCGGCGTAGCAACTGGTCTGTTCAACACATTCGCTAGGAGTTGTGGCCATGTTTCAGACTGGCTCATTCCTCCTATTGTCTTCACTCCAGTTGATTTGCTGTATCTTTCAAGCTGTTCAACATTGCCTCTGATTGCGAACGCAACATTCTCAAGAACTGCGTGAATCATTCTTGAAGAGTCCAGGGGGATAACCTGAGGCAGTGCTGGTTGGGGAAAGACCATTCGTGCCTGCTTGATGTCTGTGATTTGCTGGCAGTCCATAACGCTTGGACCAAGAGTGACAAAGGTTTCGCCACTTCCTGGTGGAATTCCATCGACAAGTTCATCGAGTTTCTCAAACGTGGTCTGTCTACACTTCTCAGGCTTCTCAGAACGTTCGCAGAGGAGCCGCACAGCCCATTCCAAGACGGCACCTGTCAAAGTCGCATTGCTCTCGAGGACCCATTGGTTTTCTATCATATGAGCCCCAGTCCATATTTTCTGATCTGGAACACAGAGATGATTGTCGAGAATCATCATCACCGGTGCTGTGCTTCCTGCTATGACTGTGATTTCACCCACCTTTGACTCACTTGCAAGAAGTGCACAGTGTGTATCAGCACCACCTTGAACGACAGGAAGTCCCTTTGGTAGACCACATTCTTTCTCAGCTTGAGAAGTCACCTCACCGGCCACTTCTCCAACACCTCGTATCTTTGGCAGAATATTGGCATCTATGTTAAGAGCAGAGGTTACTTTTTCACTCCAGCTCTTGGTCCGGACATTGAGAAAACCGGTAGCACTCGCAGATGACAGATCGGTCGTGTATACTCCTGAGAGCCGAAGTGTAATCCAATCACAAATCGGAAGAAGATGTGCAATTTTCTCGTAGATTTCAGGTTCCTCTTCCTCAAACCAAGCGAGACGAGACGGGGCAAACATCATCGGAGGCCAACAACCAGTGATCTCATGATAGGTTTCGCCAAGAGATTCATCGATGAGATATTGAGTCATGGCTCCTCTTGCATCGATATTCGGACCACCATGCAGCTCATTTCCATTCGAGTCTAACAAGACAAAACCATGCCGCTGACTGGTTGTTGCTACAGCCTTTAGTTCAGAGGTCTTAATTCCCGAATTCTTCAATGCATCTCTGACAACTGAGCAGACAAGTTTCCAAAAATCATGTGGATTGAATTCTTTT
Source organism: Candidatus Thorarchaeota archaeon AB_25 (assembly GCA_001940705.1). GTDB lineage: Archaea > Asgardarchaeota > Thorarchaeia > Thorarchaeales > Thorarchaeaceae > SMTZ1-45. Next base: position 1,851 of record MEHG01000212.1, on the reverse strand, counting down.
GCAATCTCTAAGTCAACGGGTGTTGCATAATCCCATGATTTTCTTGAAATGCCAAGGTTCTTGCCTTTGTAATCGACAATCATGCACCGTACGCCAGTCGTACCTGCATCTATCGCGGCGACTACCATGTTCATTCCCCTAATTGAAGACCTCTGGATTCAAGATGTTCGGGGGTTTCTCGCCTTTAAGGAAAGCTAGGATGCCAGCTACGATGCTATTTGATTGGCGCTGAACGGTTTCAACTGTATTCCCACCCATATGGGGCATCACGGTGACATTGTCAAGCTCAAGAAATTCATTATCACTATCAACGGGTTCCATCGAGAAGACATCTAGACCTGCACCTGCAATAACACCACTCTTCAAAGCATCACGAAGTGCATACTCGTCTGTTATTGACGCTCTGGCAGTGTTAATCAGGATAGCAGTCTTCTTCATCTTTTCAAACTCTTTTGCGCCTAACATACCTCGAGTTTCATCAGTGGATGGGCAGTGAATTGTGATGATGTCTGAGGTCTTCAGGAGCTCATCAAGTTCCACACTTTTCCCACCAACTTCTTTGACTTTGCCAGAGTCAGCATACGGATCTAATACTAGTATTTCTACACCAAACGCCTGCAAACGTTTAGCAACCTCAAAACCAATTTGACCAAGACCTATTACACCTACTGTACGACCGAAGAGTTCGAATCCCATCAGGTGCGTGTACATTTTTCCAAAGTCCTTGAAGTCATCCACAAAGAAATCATTCTTGAGAAATCGTTCTGTTGCCACAATGTTACGTGCCTGAGCTAGCATCAGTGCAATTGTGTGCTCTGCCACTGCAATGGTGTTCCTTCCGGGCACAGCGATAATAGGTATATTCTTCGCAGTTGCAGCTTGGACTGAGATGTTATTGGGAGAGCCTCGGACGGAACCAATGAGCTTCAATTCAGTCTGTTCAATGATGTCCTCCTTAATCTCATCACCCTCAACAATGACAATATCATAGGTTCCATCAGTTATCGTTTGGAGGAGTGATTCTCCCATATGCAGCATACCTGTCTCCAACCAGCTATGATGGTCAACCTCAAGACCTGCATCTCTAAGTTCTTTCAAACCAGACTTGGTAAATGGAGCAGTAATGAGAACTCGCACTCGTAAAACCTCCAATTTCGGAAGAAACTCTATTGTTTCGTCCCTTTAAACATTCATCGAGTTATTGCAACGCAGGCTAGTTTGCGCCGCAAATCACGATGTAGTTCAAAGATTGTCCATGTCTTATATTCATTCTATACACGTTCATACTCGTGATTTACAATGTCTGAATCTGCGATTACAATAACTAATCTAACAAAACGGTTCGATGAGATAACAGCCGTCGACAATCTCAGTCTTGAGATTGGGTGGGGCGAGCTATTTGGTATCCTCGGACCTAATGGTGCAGGTAAGAGCACAGCAGTCAACATACTCAGCACCCTTCTAGAGCCTACTGATGGTTCAGCGACTGTCGATGGGCATGATGTGGTCTTTGACCCAGAGGGTGTTCGAGAAGTAATTGGTGTTTGTCCTCAGGAACCTGCATTCTATCCACATCTTACAGGTGAAGAGAACATCACTCTCATAGGAGAAATGTATCTAGTGCCAAAGGATGTTCTCAAGGAACGCGTCAAGACCATGGTCGAGAAAATTGGAATGGAAGACCATATTAAAAGACGTGCCAAGGAATACAGCGGCGGGATGATTCGTAGGGTCAGTATGCTAATGGCATTGATCAATGACCCAAAGATAGCTCTACTAGATGAGCCCACTGTTGCGATGGACCCCAAATCCCGTAGAGCGGTGTGGGACTATATTCGAGAGCTGAAAGAA
>MEHG01000211.1 GCA_001940705.1 Candidatus Thorarchaeota archaeon AB_25 | reverse complement strand
GCTAAGTGCATATTGAAATGGGGAGTCCAATCTATCAACAGAGCCATCCAAGAGCACCCTCCCGTGCCACAAAGGCTTTTATTAGACTGAACTTTTCTTTCAACCAACATCCCAGTACAGGGACCTCTGCAGTGACACTATGAGGTGTTTACAATTCGAAAAGACGACAAGGGACGCATTCATCTCAAACTAGTATTCTATGGCCCGTCCCTGGGCGGTAAGACAACCGCACTCCGTTGGCTTTACGGAAAAGTTGAAGGGCTACAAAAAGGTGAGTTCACTGCAATCGAGGATGAGACTAATCGTACTCTGTTCTTTGACTACGTGCCCATGAGTGCGGGCGGCCGTGTTCTGTTCGATGTCTTCACAGTGGCCGGACAGAAGAGACACAGGCATCAGAGGAAAGTAGTGCTACAGGGCACTGACGGAATTCTCTTTGTTGCAGACTCATCACCAGATCAACGTGATGAGAATACAGAGAGCTTTGAGGAGCTGAAGTTGTTCCTCGGCGATGAACTTGGACGTCAGATTCCAATAGTGGTCATGCTGAACAAGCGAGACCTACCGAACAGGATGTCACGTGATGAGATGCTCGATCTCTTGGGCCTAGGTGGGAATGTACCTATCTATGAAACCATTGCTGTGCAGGGCGTAGGAGTTAAGAGGGCATTTCAAGCAATAGCAAGAGAAGTCATCCTGAAAAGAATGTACAAATGACAGGTGAGACCAGATGGGAGAATCCCGCGAAAATACACTCGAAGGCGTTCTAAACGAATTGCAGGGAAGCATTCCCGAGATTATGGCCGCTGCTATAGTCAGTGTAGAAGGGTTACCAATCGTATCTGCTCTTCCCGCAGACGTCGACGAGGCAAAGGTTGCAGCCATGACAGCCGCTATGCTGAGTCTTGGTGAGAGAGCTGCAATAGAGCTTGGGAAAGGTAATCTTGAGCAAGTCAATGTCAAGGGTGTAGATGGTTGGTTGTTGGTCACAGCAGCTGGGGTCAACGCTTGTCTTACAGTTTCTACCACTGCAAACGCCAAACTAGGTCTCATATTTTTAGATATGAAACGTGCTGCAGAGAAGATCTCACAAATGATCTAGTACATCTACAAACATAACATCAACTCTATTAAGCTAAATTTTTCATTTGTAGCTAAATCAGAGCGTGTTAGAATTGAACCTGTCAGGTCCTATGTATAGACTGTACGAATACTATCTTTTCAAACAGCTAGACAAGGATAGGGCTCCACGACATGTTGGTATTATTCTAGATGGAAACCGTCGATACGCACGGAAACATGGTCTTGAGGTTCCATGGTTTGGGCACCATAGGGGTGCTGCTAAAGTAATGGAAGTCCTACGAATTTTGTGGGAGGCCAATGTGAAAGTCTGCACATTGTATGCGTTCTCCATCGAGAATTTTCAGAGAAATGAAAGTGAAGTCGAGGAGATAATGGCCCTCGCAGAGGAAAAGTTTGGCGAAGTAGTTGGAAATCCTGACGTTCACCGTCACCGTGTTCGGATACAGGCTATTGGTAGAGTCGATCTTTTACCTGAGAAGGTTCAGAAGGCAATTCGAGACGCTGAAGAAGAAACCAAGGAATACAACGACCATATTCTCAACGTCGCGATTGGATACTCTGGTAGGGCTGAGCTAGTTGATGCTGTAAAGGCAATTGGTGAAAAGATAGAATCTGGTGAATTACAACCCGCTCAAATTAACGAAGATATTATTGAGGGTCACCTTTACACTAATGGCGTCCCTGATCCTGACCTCATAATACGCACATCGGGTGAAGAACGACTCTCTGGTTTCTTATTATGGCAGTCTGCATATTCAGAACTCTACTTTGCACAAATCTACTGGCCCGCCGTTCGACGGATTGATATATGGCGCGCTTTACGCTCCTATGGGGACCGCTCTAGAAGATACGGTACTTAGCGTCTTGTCAGCTTTTATATGCCAAATTTAGGTGAATTGATACAACAGGAGACTATAGGGCTTTGGCGAGGACTCCAGTTGACGTCTACCGAGGTTTGCTAAGAACACGTCTAGAAGATACCATATCTGACCAAATCGATACGGTCGCAGTAAGATTCACAGATGCACAATTTCTAGGGTCTAAGATTTCTGTCCATCTAACACGATTTCTCAAGCTCTTCACGAAACTTGTAGCATATCTTGAAACACGAGATACAGCAACGCTCTCTGATGTCACTGAAGCAATAGATGTTCTTGATTATTTTACTTCAACTTCAAAATGGTGGTCGATGACACGAAAAGAACCTGGCCTAGTACTCCGACCACCTTCCCGAGAACCAAGGAGTTTCATCAAGTCCGTTGCAGATCTTCAATTCGGGCCCAACACACTCCAGAGGATTTCAGGCTCTGCAGAGAAATTGATTCAATTCCTAGAAGAGCATGAGGTTGCTGATAAAGCACAAAGAAAGCACCTCAGCGAGACCTTTGTTTCCTCATGGGCAATTCTTAGTGCATTCGTTTGCAAAGGACAAGGTCGCAACGTGATAGTAGAGAACGATTTTGAAACAGCATACGATATACTTCGAATACTCTTCTTCTATGTTCCAAGTGAAGATTTCAGAGCACTTACGTTGATTCGTAGACTAGGATCTCACTCCGTCCTGCCAAGAGCAGCAAGTGTTGGATTTTCTCCTGGGTTTGAAAGAAAACTGAACTCGTCAGTTGCTTCAAGTCTTGAGAAGGTCCATGGTGATTATCTAGCTGAAATGGCTTCAGCTACTTCGGGCGCCTCCCGGACAATATTGACAAATTCACTACGATTTCTGGGCCAGCTACAGGCCGTAAAACAAGATATTGAACGGCTCGAAGAGGAGCATTACGATTCTATAATTGTCAGCGCTTTGCAAATGTTTGAAAAGATTGGTGTTTCATCTGATTTTCTTCAAAACGAATCAGCCGCAGTAGAACTATTTCAAGGACTCAGACTAGGTTCAGGTGCTGAAGAGAGAATTCAACTAATGACAAGACGTCTTGAGGGTCTTGTTGTAGACTCAACTGGGAACAAAGATTTTCTACTCCAATATGCTCGCCTTGTGCCCCGACTGATTGCAATTTTGTTACTTTTGGCTAGTAATACGAAGGCTTCGCAAAAAGCTCCGCTAGAGGACATTGATCTCAAGAGAGGTCTAATACTTCTTCACAATCTGATTAGTGACTAGGAGTCTTGTCCGGTCCATCAATCAGAATTCTCGCATCAACCACAATAGCGCCTTTCCCTTTCTCATACACAAACGCTGGATTACAGTCAAGTTCTATTATCTCAGGGTTCTCCTCAATCATCTTGGACACTGCTAGCATGATCTTGACTAGCGCGTCTACATCACGTGGGCCTTCGCCTCTTACACCTTCGAGAATCTTGTATGCCTTAAGTTCGCTCAACATTTCCCTAGCATCAGTTTCTGAGAATGGAATCAATCTGAAAGACACGTCTTTGAGAACTTCGACAAAGATACCACCTAGACCTACCATAAGAGCATGACCAAATTGTGGGTCCTTTGTGACTCCCACAATAATCTCAGTGCCCATGTCTGCAAAATCGGAGATGAACACGCCTCGACTCAGGTCGACCTCTATCCCCTTTTCTTTTCCATACTTCTTTGCATTCTCCATAATCTCGTCGAAGGCTTCTCGGACTGCATTCTCATCTTTGAGGTTGAGCTTTACACCTCCGGCATCAGATTTGTGTAGAATGTCCTTGGAAAGTATCTTGAGCACCACCGGGAATCCTATGCCATTAGACTTCTCTACTGCTTCATCAGGTGTACTGGCAGTTGCATAGGGTGGTATCGGGATGCCGTATGCCTTCATTATGTCCTTTGCTTCGTGCTCAAGGACAAAGGTTCTACCCTCCGCCAGAGCAGTCGTGAAGATTTTTTTGGCTTCTTTCATCTATGACTCAGACCT
>MEHG01000210.1 GCA_001940705.1 Candidatus Thorarchaeota archaeon AB_25 | reverse complement strand
GTTCTTTATTCTAGGTAGGAACTTTGATGCCCTTCCTCTTGGAAGATAGGCAAGACTGCCCCGTCTAGGGGCATGTTTCTTTCTATGTGCCATTAAATTTCACCTGTAGTTTTGCAGCCAAAGTGATATCAAAATCATCACAATGTCGAATAGTCACATCACAAGGGCTATTCCTACTACATCGCGAGCGGAGTCGTAGTCTGTTTTTAAGATTTGCCCACTGACCAAAAGCGGTTTCTTAATCGAGCTTAGATACGTTTCTGCTCGGTTCGGGCAATAATCTCATTCTGCAGGTCCTTGCCAATATTAACAAAGTAGTCACTATAACCTGCAACTCTGACAATCAGATCCTGAAAATGCTCAGGACTCTTCTGGGCGGATTTGAGTGTGTCAACATGAACCACATTGAACTGGATATGATGTCCACCCAGTTTGAAGTAAGTCCGAACGAGGTCTCCAAGCTTCTTCCGACCCTCTGAGTCAGCCAAGACCTCAGGCATGAATTTCTGATTGAGAAGGGTTCCACCTGTCTTCCAATGGTCAATCTTGGCTACTGACTTGATGACTGCTGTGGGTCCTTTTGTATCAGCACCATGACTTGGAGATATTCCATCCGAGAGTGGAGCGCCAGCTTTTCTGCCATTGGGAGTGGCACCAGTCACCTGTCCAAAGTAGACATGAACTGTGGTGGGAAGCAGGTTTACTCGGTACTCGCCACCTTTCGTGTTTGGACGTCCATCAATCAGGTCGAAATATGCATCGAACACATCTTTAGCAAGTGTATCAGCAAAATCATCATCATTGCCATACTTTGGTGTCTTGTTGAGAAGAGTCATTCTCATGACTTCGTTGTCCTCAAAGTCAGTCCTAAGTCCATCAAGTAGCTCCTTCATTGTGAACTGATTCTTCTCAAAGACATGAAACTTGATGGCTGAAAGAGAGTCTGTTATTGTACCCATTCCCACTCCTTGAATATAGGTCGAATTATAGCGGGGACCTCCATCGTGGTAGTCCTTTCCTCGAGCTATGCAGTCATCAAATAGGAGGGACATGAAGGGTGCAGGCATATGCTCTGCGTATAGCCGCTCAATGATGTTGTTACCCTTAATCTTCAGGTCAATAAAATACTCGAGCTGTCTTTTGTAGGCGGAGAACAACTCATCAAACGATTTGAACTTGGTAGGGTCACCAGTGTCAATACTGACCTTTTCTCCGGTTTGTGAATCAGTCCCATTGTGAAGCGTGATTTCCAGTATCTTTGGCCAGTTACAATAACCAGTCAAGATGCAGCTTTCCTTGCCAAAGGCGCTGATTGTCACACAGCCACTGGGACCACCTACTCGAGCATCATCAATTGATTTTCCAGCACGTAGAAACTCTTTGATTATCACATCAGTGTTGAAAATAGACGGTTGTCCAAAACCCTCCTTGACAACTTCGACCGCCTTCGTGAGGAAACTGTCAGGGTTCTCAGTGCTCAGTTGGATACAAACACTAGGTTGGATGAGCCGCATCTCATTGCAGACCTCAAGAATTAGGTGAGATAGCTCATTCACGCTGTCTTTGCCTTCAGCAGTGAGTCCACCTGTGTTAATCAGTGCAAAATCTTGGTAGGTGCCGCTCTGTTTTTCAGTTATTGAAACTTTCAATGGAGCAGGCTGGTTGTTAAACTTCACCCAGAAGCATTGAAGAAGCTCCTTGGCGAAATCTCTCGTTAAATCTCCTTTTTCGAATTCTTTCTCATAGAAGGGATAGAGATTCAGGTCTAGTCTACCAGGATTAAAGCTGTCCCAAACGTTCAGTTCGATAATGACAGCCAAGTGAACAAACCAGTATGATTGTAGGGCCTCCCAGAAATTCCGAGGGGCTTTAGCAGGTACTTGCTGGCAGATGTCAGCGATAAGTAAAAGTTCCTCTTTTCGATCTGCATCAGTTTCACTCTCTGCAAGCTCGAGTGCCCTCTCTGCATGGCGTTCAGCAAAAACAATCACTGCGTTTGCTGCAATCTTCATTGCCTTCAGTTCTTGCTCTTTGTTATACGCTTCTGAATCATTGTAGTAGTCGAGTTCAGCCAGGTGCCTTTTGATATCATCAATGAAGTCCAAGAGACCTCTACGGTATATCTTATCGTCAAGAATCGCATGTCCAGGAGCTCTTTGTTCCATGAACTCTGTGAAAACACCTGCATTGAATGCATTCATCCATTCTTCTGACATGGCGTCAAACACACGCTCACGCATTGTTCGACCTGTCCAGAAAGGGATTATCTCATCACGATATGTAGTTCTGGTGTCTTCGGTTGACAAGAATGGAGTTCGTTCCCTTGAATTAGCAATTTCAAAATCATTGAGGGTATGACAGCAGAGTTCAGGGTATGTAGGTGCCGCCTGTGGAGCGGGACCTCTCTCACCAACAATAAGCTCACCATCATTGATACAGACCGTCTTGTTCTCCATTATATGCTTGAAAGCTAGAGCCCGTGCGACTGGTGTGGAAACTATGTCCGCACCACCACTCTGATAGAAATCTGTCAGAAGCTCCGCCCTCTCTGTAGAGATGTAGGGTTTTGTACCCAAGCTCTGTTTTCGAAGGCGTTTGACTCTCTCAGTCTGCATGAAATGGTCCTCGTTATTGGTAGTCTAGCAGGTTTCTTCTATAAAGGTCACGCATGACTACACCAGTCACTCATGAAAGCCGGGTTTAGTAATTATCTTACCTACGGACGAGTTCAATAGACCAAGACTTGTAAACAGTGCTTCTTCAAGACGAACAGTCGCTGTACCTTGATGAGGAATGGTGTTGACCCAGAAGTCGATATTGGATTTAACATCCTCTCTCTCCTCCTTGAAGAACTCGAGGATACCATGACCAGGTCCACCAAACACTGCAATAACTGACTGAGTACTTGCGATTGTTGATTTCAGGTCGTTCTCAAGTTGATTGTAGTATGGTGCATTCCTCGAAAATCCAATTCTGGTTGAATCATCAGATTCTTCGAGGAATTCTGCAAGGTTTGTAACGCGCTCGACTTCAAATCCCCAATATTCACTGACATCTTCTCGCTCTATTGTTTCGAGCACAATCTGTGGTTTGGTCTTTGTAAATCTAAACAGAGTGGGATCACGTTCACTCACGGTCTTTGAATAATTGACCAGCTTGTTTAGTCCTAAGTCAATCTTACCAGGTCGGACTTGTAACCCCCATCTTATGGTTCCCTCTTGAAGGTCACCTATGGAGGTCTCTAATGGGTGACTTCGTGTGCGTAGAGGTGGGAGGAGACCTGCGAACTTGAGAGACTGTGTTTTGGGAAAACTCCTCTTTCTCAGATATTGGGGTGTATCCATGTATCGGAGGATCTTTCTGAGGAGGTCTGTGTCCCGTTTCTTTCCGGGTTCTAGCAACCCTGTATCGTAAATATACACGGACTCGACACGAAAAACTGCTAGTGCCCGAGCCAGTGATCCAGCTTTTACAGTTTTTTGACGCAGATCCGAGCAATCTGTCAATGAGGTGTCGGGGATAGCAACTTTCAGTGTCAATTTTATTTCCTCCTAGAGGTCAAGAGTGAACCATAGAGTCGTACGGTTGGGTTCCTGAAGGATCTTCATGTCTGCATAAGTCATGGCTTTGACTTCGGTCCTGGTGTCATGCTTTTCATGGTCAATCGTCTCACCCAAAGCACGGCCTTCTAGCACATAACCGTCCAATGTTGCTTCAAGGTGGTCTGCGTGGAACTTGGAATAGAACTGGTCGTTGATATCAATCATTGAGATTAACTTGCCAATCCATTCCACTAGTAACTCTTCAATGTCTGTCCCTGTGACCTTAACTTCAACAGTATCAAGTGGTTTCACGGTAGAAGTATCAAGAATGACCTCAAATGTAGCAAGGGCGGCCTGTTCAAACGCTTCAATCAGGTCTGGAGCCCAGCACTCTATCGTGATGTCTGCTGTATGATCGTGATAGTTGAAACCGCGCTCCAAGGGTTTAGTTCACCTTCTCTGCCAACCAC
>MEHG01000209.1 GCA_001940705.1 Candidatus Thorarchaeota archaeon AB_25 | reverse complement strand
CCAATAGTCACCGTTTTACTTCTAGACCCTCCTTGACCCTTTGTGGCTCCAAGAGTGATTTCTTGAATCGCCTGAGTATAATTACCAAGAGGAGGTTTGAATGAAGCAGGGATGAGCGATTTTGGCATCTCTAGAGCTGGACGTGCTGCAGTCTTCGCCATCTGTTGGACCATGGGTCGAAGAGCCAGTTTGAGCTCATCTAGTTCTATTGTGACATTCTCAAGGACAAGTTCAGCAAAATCGCCGAACAAGTCATCCAGCGAAGTGGTCCTTTCCTTGTCAGTTGTCATTTCTTCTTGTCACCTTTTCCTGTTCTTCGGATGATGACCTTCTCAGCGTAGATCTTGGCATTCTTGAATATGATTTCAAGGCCGCCACCAACCCCTCCGACTAAGGCAGTCATCTCCCCAGGAACTGCCATATAGTCAGATCCTGAATCATCCGTTGCCATCGCAACTTCATCCTCATCCTCGAGTTCGATCCAACGTTCAACAACTGGATGATTCTTCTCCTTGAGGTAAGCTTTGAGGTCACCAATAGTCATAGCATCTTTCTCAGTTGGTATCTTGTCCCTCACATCTTCAGGTATGAACTCCATGACTCTCTCTCTAATAGCTTCGGGGAGCCAGACTATTCGATTCCACCCATCATCAACCTGTAGGAATTTCGGAGAACGCATGTACTCGATAGATACACCATGGAATCCAGGAACTTGTCGACCTCCTGCTGTTGAGTCAGCCATGCTTGAGAATGGCAAACCGTTGACTGTATCGCCCTTGAAGTCCCTGTGCACAATTCCTAATCCATCAACCTCTGGAATGACAAAAGCAATTGCCTCGAAACACCCACAGCTCGTATGTGGTTTCTCAAAGGCACTATAGAGCGCAACCGAATTTATCTTCCCGAGTGACTTCTCTGTGTACGCTTGATTGACACCTGTATATTCACCACGAAACTCGTCAAGAGTATCTCCTTTTGAAATTGCATAGAGTGGACCTTTTGGATCAACTCGAGCAGCAGCTCTACCATCAAACCAGCTGATTGCACCACAGTTTGCATATCTCTGCGGTGTGATTGTACAGACGTGAGTAGGAGCAAATGACATGCAGAGTGAACATCCATAGAATGTATCAACTTCTGCATCACTAAGTCCCCGCGCACGTTCATCTCGTTGGTTATACCTGTTTATTGCATCATCGTAGCGCTCAGAAACAACTTTAGGATCTGTGATGAAGGTCACCTGAATTCTCTCGATGATATTCATCTCACTCTTGAAGAGCCGCATCAAGACCTTGCCAAGATACTCAAATGAGTTAAAGCCCTTCTCAAAGGACTTCTTGCTCAATCGAATCCAGATGTCATAACGTTGATTGAGATGCATCAGTCCCTCAACGAAGTTGACGTATTCATGGACACGTCTTTCAATAACTCCTTCAAGGTCTGTTTCAATCTCTTTTCCAGCTACTTCAACGACGATTCCAAAAGGATGGTAACTTCCTTCCTCCATATCTTTCAGGTCCGGACCAATTATGGTTACTTTTCCATCCTCGATTTCACCCATTTCTCGGGCAAGCGCAAGTTCGAATTTCTGTTCCATCTTTGGTCCACCGAGTTCAACAAACATATCTTTGCCTCTGACTCGCTCACCTTCGTACACTACGCCAATATCTACAGGAATATCTTCGTATGACACTTTACTTACCTCCTCCAACTAGTTCTAGTATTTCATCGAGAACAGTATGATACTGTTTCTCCTTCATGTTCGGGAACGACCATTTTGCATGTGGTTGAAAATACCGCCCCAAGGCTATTGCAGTTAGATGAGTCCCAAAGTTCATCACAGAGGAAAGTAAAGTCCACTGCATGTAATATGGGATTCCATAGATCATGATCATATCGTAAGGCCCTTTCCCAGATGGTCCAAGCCAGTCCGGATCCTGAAGACGATAGGCAACTTCCATTGCCCCCATTGATTTAGCACCATCAAAGCCCTTCTCCAAGAATGCTTTGATTGCACCTCCAGTGGCAATGACAGGCATCTTCATTGCTTTTGAAAGTGCGATTGCATAGTCAATCATGTCACCTTTTCCATGCTTTTCAGTCACAGCTTCAGAGCCCACAATCAGCAGTGGTTTCTTAGCCTTAGTGAGGTCTCTCTTGAGAACTGCCGGTTTTGTCAGGGATTTCGCGCTTTCAGGTCCGCAGATCTCTCCAGTCTGCCAAGGTACAGGACGCATCACCATTAGGTTCCACCTCCCATGACTTGCTCCTTCAGGAGCGTTGGGTCTATAATCCTACGTTCTTTCCACTTGTTCTCCTTCATTTGGGCGAGAATCTTGTCTTTCAGAGTGATTGGAATGTCGGCGTCCCGCCTAATATACCTCCAAACATCATCTGGGAAGAACCCATAGTATGTTTCATGGATGTCGATATAATGGCTAAGCTTAATGGATCGACCCTTGTTTGTATCATTCGGACGAATAACCAGTTTCGCAGTCATCACATTCGCTTCTGCAACAGTTTCTGCCGCATAGAAAAGGTGCTCCGGTCCGGGGGCAGTCACTACGCGGTCCCCGGTGCGTGCATCATAGACAGTCCAATCTCTCTCCTCCTCAGCCTTTCCAAGCAACATTCTTCGGTATTTCGAACCATGTGGTCCCACAATCACAGGAACACCGAGTCTCCAGAAACCAGATGCAATTGATGCAGCCTTCTGAGACATAGCACCCCAAGAGATACCTACTGCACCCACGCGGTTAAGGATGTAATCAGCTATCTCTGCGTAATTTCCACGAAGGTTTCTCTTAGCGAAGATTGCTGCGATTTTTATTGCAGCACCAGCGATGTGCGGATTGGACACACATGAGCCGACGTTGAGCACGCCGCCTGCATTGAATTCACCACTATGTCTCTCATATATTGACTGTCCGTTCTCATCCCTCACATGACCAGCTGATATTGCTGCACATCCCGAGGTCACGATGATGTATCGTCGTTTAGCAAACTCTTCTGCCATATCATGAACATCTTTACCCCCTTGAGGGTAATTAGCACAACCAACATGCGCAATCACTCCTGGTATCTCACCAAAAACAATTGGTTGACCAACATTTCTGATTTCAATATCTTGGATTGCACCTCTACCTGTTCTTACCATATATGTTTCATCTGCGCAATCCGCTTGAGCTGCAACAACCATCCAACTATGTAAGTCATAGTCATTAGGACAAGCAGACTCGCAGCGTGCGCAACCGATGCAGCTTTGATAGACTTCCCGGAGTGGTGCAAAATTCCCGACCTGAGCTGCTAGAACAGCTTCCATTACTGGCTGATCATTTGGACATGCTCTTATGCACTCGCTACACTTTTTACAGTCTTCTGCCATCTTCTGAATCTTCTTCTTTGATGGGAAGAACTTCATCTTCCTTCTCTTTGGCTTGACAGCAAGAGCTACCTTTGTGGCGACTTCTCCAACTTTGTGATGGTCATGAATGAACGCACCATCTATCTTGCCTGAAACAAGTTCTTCTACGATTGAGTCAACAGAGTCATCGGACCTGTCTGGTAATCCCATCACAGCTTTGTCGCTAGTTGAGATGACCGGTGCTTTGACCTTCTTTGCCTCCCTGACTACATCCGTCCGAATACACTGTTCATCTACAACAATGACATCTGCTTTGCCACTTCGAATGTATCTAAGCTGCCAAGAGATTGGTCCAATCACCTTTGCGCTTGGATCACGCCGTGTGATGTCCCATGCAGTACAACACATTCCTCCCACCTCAACTTGGCTGCCGACTTTCTTTTCGGTAATATAATCCGTAATTGAGGCTGCAGGGACAATGTTATGACCAATGGTCAAAATTATAGCTTTGTTGGTATCCATCATACCTATACCTGACTGGACAAGAGGAGCTTCAGGGTCTGCCTTTGGAAAACCCATAGTTGAAATTTGTACAAGGTCTGCAATCTCCATCCCAACTTGGTCTATCATCCCAGCATGGAGAACCTTGCTCTCAAAGTCCAACCAGCTTCCTTCTTGA
>MEHG01000208.1 GCA_001940705.1 Candidatus Thorarchaeota archaeon AB_25 | reverse complement strand
AGGTGAAGGTGCAGCTGCAGGAACAGCCTTCAGTTGCTCCTCCATAAGTGCAATTGAGGTTTCACGTTCACCTACTTCCGCTTTGATAGTTTCAAGTTCGCCCTGAAGTGCAGTGAGTGAGTCCTCCTTTTCAGATACGAATTCATTGAGTCGCTTGTTTTCTGCCTCTAGTTTCTGGAAATCATCCCTGGATGTCTTAGATCCATCCTTCAAGCTCTTGACCTCGTCTCGTAGTGCCACAAAATCGGGGTCAGGTGGGGAGATCACATAATAACCAATGATTGAAAGAACCACAACAAAGCCGGCCACATACAGGAGGGAACTCCATATGGAACCAAAGAAAATGTCAGTCAAGAGTTGCAGGAAGTGTCCGAATGTAGTTGCGGACCCAAAACCCAACATTGTTCCAAAGGTAGAATAGAGGATAGCAATCATTGCGACACCAAAACTGAGGATTCCGATAAGCAACGTGATGTTGCGTTTCATAGCATCCTGTGGTAGATGCCTCTGATAAAGAAACAGCAATACTGCTAGTGCTAGCAATGGAACAACATAAGGTAATGATGCAACAATATCATCCATTGGGGCTTCAAATACAACAAGCATCTCATATCCAACAGATGTCAAGTAACTATTCATTGGCAATCCTCCTGTGTGACGCAGAAACCTGAAGCGTCTTGGAGGATAAAACTATTCTTTGTATTGCTCTGTCATATAGAGAGGCGTGTCCGGCAATACAAAATCCCGGACAGAGCCCTAGTACTCAACTAATTTCTCCAGAGAACAGCCTTCTCAGCCTCATGATCTGTAACAGCAATCTCCAATGCTTTGAGGAATCTTGTTGCCTCTTCGATTGAGAGGAGAAATGAACCTTTGATGTTTCGGTCCTCGCCAATCGAGAGGCGTATCTTACCATCATTCACCCAACCCTCGGATGTCTGTTCTGGCATTGCAGCCTGAATCTCCATCCAGGTCCTTCGGGTTTCTTTGGTCTCACGATCCTCAAAGAAGTGTTTTAGCTGAAGGCGTCGCTCATATGCGTGTGGTTTGGCACCCATCTTGTTATTACACTCCGTTCTTGGGCAGACTAAGTGTCCAGCCCTCACTATAACATTAGTGCGAAGCAATTTACACACATCTCTCGGAGTTTCCGAGTTAGGATGCTCAGCACGAATACTACAAGAAAGCACCCAAGAAAACCCTTATCTTACATCTGGCGGTCGTGCGATTGGAAGGACATTCTAAAATGCCAGCTATCCACAAATCACATCATCGACAAATTCTAGCTGCTCTACTTCTAATCCTCTTGATCACACCCATCGCTATTTTCTCTGGAGGAACAGAAAATGATGTAGAAAATAAGAGTGCACTTTTCAGCGCAGAACTCGCTGAAGCATTAACTTCTATAGAATCCGACAGTCGCATCTCAGTTATTGTGGAATTCCCTGAAGGGACATCAACTAATGAGATGGTGGAAAAAATTCAACTGGCAGGATTAAAGAGTGTCCAAATAAGATATGCATTTCACCTGATTCCAATGGTTTCTCTGTCAATCAGAGGTGATGAAGTTCAAGCTCTTGCTGATGTGCCTTTTATAGAGGAGATATCCCTGAATCGGGAGCGCCAATTACTTGATGAACCCGTACCTCAGGAGAGATACATCCCAGCCGAGAACGGGGATGGATACGTTCACTTTGATTCCATTCTTGGGGCTGACCTGATGTGGGCTGAAGGTTTCAATGGCACAGGTATAACAATCGCAGTGTTGGACAGTGGTGCCTGGGGAGATCATCCCGACCTTCAAGACAGGTTGATTGGATTCAAGGACTTGATCAGTGGTCATGATGACATGAATCCCTTAGATGGTGTCGATGCATATGATGACAATGGACACGGAACTGCATGCGCATGGAACGCGGTAGGTGATGGAACAGCCAGTGGCGGTGAGCTCAAAGGAGTTGCCCCAGACGCGAATGTATTGGCCATCAAGGTTCTAGATAGTTCAGGGTCAGGAGAAGACGATGTCATCGCTCAAGGAATCGAGTTTGCTGTAGAACAAAATGTGGATGTCATAAGTATCAGTCTCGGAGGTGATTGGGAGGATAACATGTTCCTTGTCGAACCATCTGTCAGAGAGATTGAGAATGCCATTTCCGCAGGCATCTCTGTTGTTGTTGCCGCAGGCAACTCCGGTCCTGCAGCACTCACTATCAATTCTCCAGGAATAACTGAAGAGGCCATCACAGTCGGGTCATCATATGATGACACTGGAGTCATCGCATTTAGTAGCGTAGGACCTGTATTGAGAACAACCTCAAATCCCAATGGATACACAGCTAAACCGGATATTGTTGCTCCAGGTTATCAGGTTGTTTCAGGACGAGGTAACAATGTCCTTGAACTTGAATACCCAGCATACAATTCCTCCCAATTTGACTCCAGCTATACTAGATGGTCTGGAACTTCAGCATCAACCCCCATGATTGCTGGATTAGTCGCGCTTCTTGCTCAAAAACACCTGACACTCACACCTCTAGAAGCAAAAGCAGCTCTGATGAGGTCAGCCACAGATCTTGGTGAAGATCCGATGATTCAAGGATGGGGCCTTGCCAATGTTTCAAGAGCCTCTCAGCTGCTCACTGACTCATCACGTGATATCACTCTTATGACACCTCGAGGTTTTCCAACTCTTCCATGGAGCTCACAAGCTCTGATTGTAGGGGATGAACGTCCACCTCAGAATGTGACTATCATCTCAACCCATACATTAGGTCTTGTCAACATCACACTATCTGGGAATGCAAGTCAGTTTGTAGAAACCAATGTTGACCAAATATCAATACCTACAGGATACTCATACTTTGTGATAGAACTAACAATACCTGAAGATGTCCCTCTATCGGCTGCAGGATTGTACATTGGCCATCTTAATCTATCACAAGGTATTGACATTTTAGCATCAATAGACATCAGTTATTCTGTAACCCTTTTTGGCGGAAGGATGATGGTCGATATGGAACACCACTCTACAGGTCCTGGAGGAGATATAGACCAACCTTCTTACTATGGATACTTCACGGAGTATCTCAGAGAACATGGAATGATTGTAACCGAATTTGGCGATCCAGAAGACCTCTCTAGAAGCTACATCGACTTGAGTACTATATCAAGTGCAGATGTATTCACAATAATGGACACAGAAACCTCTTACACCGAAGGAGAGATAGCATCGTTACATGAATTTGTTGAGAATGGAGGAACTCTTCTAGTCTTCTCAGAGTTTTTCAATCAAAGCACTGGAACACCATCATTCGCGTTCGATGACTATAATGAAATTCTAGAACCATTTGGTATTCAGTGTGAGCAACGATCGATTGGAGTAGGTCTGGATGGATTTGGATTAGTCTACGGAACTAACCATGGTGGCTATGTTGAAGCAGACCCGCTTATGGAGGGTGTGAATAACCTCTATGTTATCCAGGGTAGCTCACTCCAAGTTAATCCTAGTATTTCTAATGCAAGGGGTCTCTTCTGGGAAGACGCTGCAAAAACTCACGCAATTGTTGCCACTGCGGATTATGGTCGTGGGAATGTCTATGTTATTTCAGATGGTTCAACGCTATACGATGATATCCTCTTTGATGCAATAAAATCAGAAGCAGACAACCTACGGTTACTGAGAAACCTAGCAAGAACAATTGTTCCCGATGCACCGAGGATTTTCGATGTTGAGCTGAGCATTGGTGATTTTGGCGAAGAGGCAAATGTCACTGCATACATTTTCGATGATGATCTTGTTGATGTTTCGATGAGTGTTATTGGACCATTAGGAGTGAATCTCACGGGAACCGTCATCGAGACCTTAGGGTACAGATTCTCAACAGGATTTACTTTCACAAGTGGTGGATTCTACTCAATCCAGGTTGAAGCCACGGATTCAGCAGGAAATATCAGGATGTTCCAAAAGACGATACTAGTTCCTGTTGATGCAGCCGATGATGTTCTTGTGTTGACAATAGTCTTCTCGCTTCTGGGAGTAGTTGGAGTTGGACTTGGATATGACGGACCGGG
>MEHG01000207.1 GCA_001940705.1 Candidatus Thorarchaeota archaeon AB_25 | reverse complement strand
GAGTCGACTGCAATAGACGACTCGGAATCTTCTCTACGACCCCCGATGAAGGTTGAGTAGAGTAAGGTCGAGCCATCGGCAGAGAGCTTGAACACAAAACAGTCCCCATCTCCCCCGTATGTGCTGTTGTATGCGTTCACCGTGGGAAAGTCGGGTGAACTAGTGAATCCAGCGACATATGCATTACCGGACGAGTCGACTGCAATGGAGCTCCCCCTATCGTATTCAGTCCCGCCGATGAAGGTTGAGTAGAACAAGGTCGAGCCATCGGCAGAGAGCTTGAACACGAAACAGTCCCAGTCTCCCCCGAAGGTGCTTTTGTATGCGTTCACCGTGGGGAAGTCGCCTGAACTAGTGTATCCAGCGACATATGTATTACCGGACGAGTCGACTGCAATAGACGACTCGGAATCTTCTCCACGACCCCCGATGAAGGTTGAGTAGACCAGAGGGTCTATGATGAGGTCCTTTGACTTATCATAGTCATCAACTTCGAAACCAAAAGTGTGAGGACCGTACGAAGAGAACGTCACATCAATGTCTGTCAGATCTTGAAAGGCACGTAGCCCTTCGTCTACGAACGTCCCGTTGTCCTTTGAAATGCAGACTGTCGATTCTCCAATCACCAGAGAATCATGGCCCTCACATCGGATTCGAATGTCTTTGGGGTTGCTACCAGCTGCAACACGAAACTCATACTTGACACCATCTTCTGTGGCGTGATAGTACAGGTCGATCCCAGGCCACAGGTCCTCATAGGCAATCTGACTGTACCCTCTGATACCTGTGTATGTTCCGCGGTCACCCAAGAAGTAGCTGGTGTGCCGACTGACTTCATCCAAGCCCATCGGTGTAACGGTGTCGGCCCCTTCGAAAGAGAGAAAGACACACGAGTCCGTTCCTTCCATCCAGAGGTGAATCCTACTCTCCCCAAAGCCAATCATCCCTCCAGGCATTCTTCCGTAGAATCGCACATCGTCGTTTGCAATCTGACCGATGTTCTCGTAGAACTGAGAGAGGAACGCGCTATGGGCAGCAGAGTCCGCAACTGTTTCGTCAATTGAGTTAGAACCAGTGGCGGACCGGTCAAGGGAAGTGGGGCTGAGCAATAGTTGTAGGGATACAACTGACAACATGAACAGGACTAAGGCCAGAAGGATTCCCTTTCCTCTCACAGGTGACACCCACCAAATTGTCGACGTGTTGAAACCAAGAAGTCGTTGCGTTCTCTCAGACCAACTCAGAGAGTCTTGAAGATGTGTCACAGATATGATAACACTGTGAACTGGACTATGTCCGGAGCCTCGACATAAGGTCTCCGAAGTTCGGGCACAGATGAACTATTATTTTTTGATGGTCAAAATGAAAGTGGTGGAATCGATAACAATCAAGACAGACGACACTGGATGATTTTGAATAGAGTTACAAACTATATCGATGTCAATCCAAGAACTCCTGCTTCTTCGCAGGATTGAAAGAACTTAACGATTGTAAATATCCTGAAAAGCTCCACACCAACATGACCACATCTAGGACAGGCCACGGGTTGTTCGGCTCGCTCTTGGACAGAATGAAACCAGGAACCACTGAGCCGCAAGTCACACTCGGGAGCAGAGATCAATTAGAATCTTGGGTATCGTCTCCTCGGCGGTCTGATAAACCGGACCGAGAGATGGCATATAGGTGAAGTGACCTAGACCTATATCCTCAGAGCGAACGCTGGTCCGCACGCCTGCCTTCGAGCTGAAATGATCGGCAAGCCACTCACCGTGAGATGGGGGGACGGCCGTATCATCCTTGGCGTACCATATGGCGACTTTCCTGGTCTGGATGTCCCTTGGGTCGAAACCCCAGAGAACAGTGACATCAAAAGATAGTTGTTCCCATCCTTGGCCCTGAGTTCCACGCACCACAAGCCTCTCCTTCTGGTCCTTAGCTATCAACTCAAAGACCCAGGGCCTCTCCATCTTCGCTTTCTTTCCTTCAGAAAGGAATCGCATGAGGCGAGCTGGCGGGGATATAAGTGGTGCATCGTACATGAGGTCTGCGACGAAGAAGTTCCACGCCTGGTACCACGTGCGAGCGTCTGGCTTTGGAAGAGCGTCCGCTTTCGATTCCAGGTCGAACTCTTTGCAGATCATATCCGGTAGGTAGGGCACATTAAGTCCCATCGCTACACAGCGATCTGGTCCGAAGTACAACGCGATAGCCATCGCATGAGCAGTTCCAAAGGAGCTGCCCTCCACCATGAACTCCCTGACTCCTTCCTTCTTGAGGATCTCTTCCAAATCCAATGGAAAGTCAACAATCTTACGGCCGATGTGAAGGTCACTATAACCATGGCATGGCACCGATGGTGCAATTCCCTTCAGGTTTAGTTCCTCGCAAAGGGATGCATTCACCTTACATACCAACCCCCCAGTCGTACTGCTGCCGTGCATCTGGACAATCACTTTTGCGTCTGGTCGTTTACTGCCATACACCAGGTATTCCACTATCCTACCGTCGGTAGTCGTGATGTGGCGACCCTCGCCCCCCCAGCGGACTGCATCCCGTTCTTGCTCAGCCGCGACGAAAGGGAGCAAAGGCTGCGACCTCCTCCGGAGTCCGTAGAGCAGTATGGCTAGCCACATTAACAATGGCACTCCGATGACGGCCGTGACGATCGCAGGGATAAGCGGTAGGAGAGTAAAACAGGCATAGACTGTAGCGACAAACATGAGTAATAGAAAAATCATGAATGCCATGACCATGTGATTATCCTCCTGGGGAAGGGACTTCGTCTCTTTATATCCCTTCATCTCTCCATAATTTGTGACTCGAATTGAATTATAGCCTATAGTGTGTACCTGTGTCTATCAAGGAATTCTTGTTTCTTCGCAGGATTCCAACTTGACAAGGCCTGTCCGAGCTCACTGTATACCTTCCTCCGCGCCTTGGCATCATCTGACATGGTTTCCCAAAGAGGCGTTCTAAATCAGTGCCACCCAAGTTCACACGGTCCTAGGTTGACTTCCTCTGCTTCATCATAAGATGGGCTATACGTCAATGACTTCGACACTACAACAAATGTTGCTGGATAGGAGATAGTGAGCTATCGCATTCTTTGGGTTGCTTCTTATCCTAGTAATCTCAAATTGGATTACTGTCTTTTCTCACAAAAAGATAGGTGGTAAAAATGGGAAAATCAAAGCTTATTGATGTTAGTGCAATCCTTCTATTCATATGTGCACTGGATCTTCTTCTGTTTGGATTACTTTACGTAGTTTTAGAATTTTGTCCGTTCCAACTTCAGTACTTAGGTATGACTTGGGCTGATATCGTCGCCTTAGATGCGGACCTGGCATTAATGGTAAGTGTGACATACAGGTTGGCAGGTTTTGGATGGATTTCCATTGTTCTTGGTATGTTCTTAGTACTCTTCAAAGGATATCTAAATGGTGAGAAGTGGGCATGGTGGTATATGCTATTTGTTGGAGGACCAATATTCCTTTCTGCAAGTATTCTAATACCGCTTGACTTTGGGATTGCATTGTATATTATCTGGATGACGACTGTCTTATGGATTCTCGCGCTTTTGATAGGTGCAAAGGAGATCCTTATGGCGGAATAAATAAGCAAGATTCATGGTTGCTCAAGTAGACACCCAGTTGAGCAACCTCTCTTTCTTTCGAAGGGGCTGTATACACAAATTGTTTGCAGATGAATTCAGAGGGAGTATCTATGTCTATCAAGGAATTCCTGTTTCTTGGCAGGATTGAAACGCCCATCTTTTCTCTCAGTAGTCAGAAGAATCTTATGCTTGGAGAATAGAGTAGTGCATGTTCACAAGGGAGTTTCTCGTATGCATCGTAAAAACCAACTAATCGCTACTGTGTTTGTTTCAGCAGCTATTTTCGTTGGGTTTTTATTCATTCCACCATTGCTATTTCCAGAATTCGTTGAGTTTCAGGGGGAATGGGTCGTGACCGTTAATGAAACATACCAGTTTGAGATTGCGTCGTGGGGGGAATATAACTACGGTAATTATAATGAATCAGTAATTGATGAGATGTTTAGCTTAAATGCCACTGTGATAAATG
>MEHG01000206.1 GCA_001940705.1 Candidatus Thorarchaeota archaeon AB_25 | reverse complement strand
TATCGATGCTTATGTATTCTTCATTTCATTCTCGAAGTGATTAAATGTGAGGACATCATTCCATAATCAGGATATTTGGAGATGTGTTCATGACTGAAAGATTGGCCGAGCTGGAGGAGATTCATTCCGTAGTGATACAGAACCCGAAAGA
This sequence comes from Candidatus Thorarchaeota archaeon AB_25, assembly GCA_001940705.1. Lineage (GTDB taxonomy): Archaea > Asgardarchaeota > Thorarchaeia > Thorarchaeales > Thorarchaeaceae > SMTZ1-45. Next base: position 3,934 of record MEHG01000206.1, on the reverse strand, counting down.
GGTTCCAAGTGAAGCACGTAAACGCTTCTGGAAGATTGTTCGTCAAATCAAGAGAAATCCCAGACCTGATGAGCAGGAGGTCATCAAAGCATCGGAGATCAGAAATGTCCTATTCGAAGCAAACCGAGGACGAACTTATCCACTTGGTCCAGTGGTGTTACTAGAAACTATCTTGGGACTGCTAGCTCTTTGGGGATACATCTGGACATTGGGTACACCATTAGACTGGAGTGGAATTCTTGCTTGGGACCTATCAAATTGGATGTCCTTTGGGCTCCGCTTTCTCTTTGTATTTGCAGTTATTGCTTTCTTCTATCCAATTGGTCGAATTATCGCTGGAAAATGGGCTAGAATTAACCTAGAAGGAATGTGTAGAGATCAGTATTATGAGCCCACTGTGAAGATCGATTATGTGTCCTTTCTGAAAGCTCCTGCTTCAAAGCGAAGGTGGTTCTTCTTTTTTGCTGGATTTTGGACTGTCATTACATCCCTTTGGTTATGGATTGTTGGGATGTTTTTGGCATGGGACTATACAGCACTCATCCCTGCAATTATTCTCGTCATATTTGAGGGAGCAGTGGTCCTGAGTGGGAACCCATCATCGGCGAGAGGAGAGATGGGACATTACAACCGTGAGAAGAAGATTGAACATGTTTGGAAGAAGAACCTGAAGAAGCTTGAAGGCACCGGTTGAAATCCTACCATCGTTCAATTATCTTCGCATCTTTCAGCATATATTCTACTACACTAGGCCAGATTGTACCATCTTCTCGGGCTTTATTCTCGAAATTGTTCGTATTGGTCCATTCTGTGAGGGCAGCTTTAGCTTTCTCTGAGAATTCATCACTTGCAATCTCATCTAGATATCCCAGAGTGACTAGAGCTTTCTGAATTAATGTTGAAATCTTGCCCTCAATTTTGACTAGGGTGTTTGGGTCTTCTCTACTAAGAAGAGTCATGTCGTAGATCTTGAAAATGCGTTCGAGTTCTTCTATTGGACTTGAGTGCTCATCAACGCGAACATCGACGTACCTGTCATTACCACCCTCATATCCTCCCTTCTCACGTACAACAAGCACTGCAGCGGACTGCATTCCTCGACGGTCTCCGCCTGCCGCCTGACCTGCGATGAGTCCTGCAAACAACTTGTCTATTAGATCACCCTCGGTGTTCTCATAGGCTTCTGCTATGTCCGCCACCACAGCCTCACCAGCCAAGATGTTACCGTGACATGTGAACCCATCACCCACGATCTGACCAGCCCATTCCATACATTCTTTTCCTGTGTGAGCAACTGCATGTCCCTTTGCATCTACAATTCCAATTTGACGATGTTCTTTGCCCTCATCTCCATTAAGGAGAATCTTCAGAGTTTCTGATGCACTCTTACCAGCCTCAAGAAGATCGAGCCCATTCGGACCATAGCCAACATTTGCCCACGCCTGTGTTGCGATAGCTCCAACATTCGCTTTTGCCCATGGGACAATTGAGCCCACTGCAGGAAACTTTGATTGTACAATTATTCCAAGATCCCCATTTGCAGGATCTCGAGCCACAATTGAGAACGTCGATGGCTGACTTATTTTTGACATTGTTGCAGAACTCCCAGTTGCTATGAAACCGACCTATGGGACTCCCATATTTTAGCAATCCGATTACCAGTTTTGGATAGTGCCATTGTTTTTTAGGGAAACCTTTTCTTTCAGAATCCAACGTGAATTACTAGGAAGGTCGGTGAAAGCGGTGTCAGAGATTTTCATCAGATATGTTACCACCAACGGTCTAGAGAGGAGTGCACGCTTCAGTAGTGATGAAACAAGCATCAATCTTGATCTTCGTAATATTGCACAGGTGGATTTACTACCGCTTATTTGGTGTGAGAAAATCGAAACTCTCTGTCTTCGAAATAACAGCATAATAGAGATTGACCTCTCTCCATTAGAGAAATCTGGGAAGAATCTGAAAGCTGTTAGGTTGAGCCACAACAGACTCCAAGAAATTGATTTAGAACCTTTGAGTGCTTGCCCCAATCTTGAGGAGGTATCGATTCTAGATAACCGATTGAAGCGGGTTGACCTCTCTCCGTTATTCCACTGTCCCAATCTTAAAGAGCTCAAAATTGATAATGAGGTTGGATTGACTGCGGACCTTTTACTTCGATCGGTTGGTAGCTGGCCCGAGGTTTTAATTGAACGGTATCATCGTATTTTATGGAAGACGAATCCAACAACTTGAATTCACGGAACATCATATCATTGAAAGGGAGCTAATGCAATAGTAACATCAGCGTAGCGGAGGCACATAGTGTGGACACCGGACTTTCAGAAAAGCATGTGATTGTTACTGGAGCATCGGGAGGGATAGGTCTCGAGGTCACACGGATGCTTCTTACTGAAGGAGCACGTGTGACTGGAACATATAATCGGTCCGCAAAACCACTTGATGATGTTAAGAAAGACTGGCCAGAACAACTCAGGGTTGTGAAGGTAGATCAGACTTCGGAAGAGGAGGTTAGGATGTTGTTCGAGGAGGCGAATCGATCTTTTGGTCGTGTTGATGTGCTGGTAGCAAATGCAGGCATCGCCACCCACGAAGGAAAAGCCATACAAGAGATGACTCTTGAGCAATGGGAGAAGACACTCAGAGTGAATCTCACTGGTACATTCCTCTGTTCAAAGTACTTCTTTGCGAACCTCGAGAAGTTCTCAGGTGATACAGCCTCGCTCATTCTTGTAGGTTCGACTGCGGGGTACTTTGGTGAGGCGTGGTATGTTGATTACTCCACTTCCAAGTCAGCAATGCACGGAATGATGATGAGCCTGAAGAATGAGATAGTCCATTTGGCACCAAAGGGTCGCGTGAATCTTGTTAATCCAGGGTGGACAATGACTTCCATGGCTGAAGAGGCCTTGACTGACAAAGACATGACGAGGAGAATACTACAGACAATTCCAATGCGCAAAACTGCAGTTCCAGAAGATATCGCTGGAGCAATCCTGTACCTTGCGTCAGACAAGCTTGCAGGACATGTAAGTGGACAGACAATCACAGTTGCGGGGGGAATGGAAGGGAGAGTCCTCTTCACACAAGAGGAGATTGATTCAGCTGAAGGTTAATCTTCTGAGTGTCTTCGAAAGGTTTCGGTCTTCTTTCGCTCCTCTTTCTTACCCATCGGAAATGGCATTGTCATATTCCTTATAGACGAGTGGTAAGCTTCAGCAGCAATATCTGTAGAGCCAGGGGCGTACAACATGGTCTGTTTTGTGGGCCTTGGTGGTCCTTGAGATTTTCTGCCTCTGAAGACGATTAACAAAATCAGTGGAAACACAACGAAAACTGCAAGTATAACAATTCCCATCATTTTGATACAACTAGTAGAATATTCTCGTGAACTCACTTAGGCTTTCGCACACAGATTGCTATCTTTCGCAAGATTGAAGTTAGTGCAGTACTGTGGGTTGTAGTTTCAAATGAGTTCGTTTGATGATGTTGCACTGGCGTATGATGACGCAATAGACTGGAAGGCAAGGCTCGCTAGAGAGATGCCATTTTTGATTTCACGTCTTGGTAGTCCTAAAGGAAAGCGCGTTTTGGATCTGGCATGTGGGACTGGAAGGCATTCTGTAGCCCTCACACTTGAAGGAGCAGAGGTTGTAGGGATTGATAACAGCAAGGTCATGATTTCAAGGGCAAAAGAACATGCAGCATCAAATGATGTTTCACCAGAGTTCATCCTTGGGGAGCTGGCAGGATTTCAATCAAAGGCAGCAGGTCAATATAATTTGATAATCTGTCTAGGAAATTCTTTAGCGCTCCTCGATAATCTGGATGTCCTAGAGATGGTCCTGTCATCAGTGTACAGCTCACTAAATGATGATGGTGTTTTCATAGCACAGGCGCTTAACTTCGAAGAGATTCATAGGACTGGTTTCAG
>MEHG01000205.1 GCA_001940705.1 Candidatus Thorarchaeota archaeon AB_25 | reverse complement strand
CTCAACACGGACTTGGATTGGTTCTTTATCCCCATGTTTGATAATGAATTCCTACCTGACTATTCCTTCCAGAGCGTCCATTATTCAGCTTCTTCTGACATTCTTACGTTCGTCATCGAAGATCTCAATGAAGGGGCCCACATTCGAAGATATATGCAGAATTTCACAATTGAAGTAGAAACAACAAATGAAGTAATCCAGTTTACTGATATCCAGCTTTTTGGGACAACAGAGGTTGTACTCTCCCTCTCCGAATTAGCAACAGGCACTCCTACAATGGTCACACTGCTGTATGATGTCTATTCAATGGTTCAACTTGATAATCCTCTATTACGGTTCATCGATATTATCCTCCCCACTTCGACCACCTCTTCTCCCACAACAAGCCCTGAGTCTACGGAACCACCAGTGGATTCAAGCTTGACAATCTATGTTCTAGCTGGTGTAGCAATTGGAGTCATAGTGCTGGCAATCATTGCATTTGTACAAGAAAGAAAGAGATCCTGAAGGGAGTCCGCAACCCCCTTCAGTCTAAATTCTATATGATGCCTAAGAGTCCAGCGACTCCTTCGCCACCCATGCCTGCAAGTTGTTCTTTTGCTATCTGCTCATAGTATTGCTTGATGATCGACACCATAAGCAAGATACCCGTACCACTAGCAAGCGCTCCCATGATGTCCGCCGCTGCGGCGAGTATTCCTATCAAGAATCCACCCAGACCCGCAACTATTGGGATGTAACGCTCAAGTAGTCTCTCAAGTACTTTCTCGCTGGTTCGAAAACCTGGAACGATGTATCCTGAATTCAGCAGTTGTCTCGATACATCTCTTGGAGCAATACCCGAGATATCAACCCAGATCTTGCTGAAGCCCCAACAGAGCAAAATCATGAGTGACGCATAGATGAAGATGTGCACCCATCCCTCCATGCCTTCTTCTAGAAGGCGAAATACCCCTTGGGGCGGCGTTATATATTTCGCTAACCCGGACGTAGCTATCATACGCCCACTCGCCTCCTCGCGTTCAAAGACCCCTAACCAACTTAAAAATGGATTCGTTCCATTCGGGTTGAACGCACCAGCTATAATCTGCCCAAAGAACAGAATGTTAGCGTATAATGCCTGGGCCAAGATGACTGGGATATTTGATGTATAGAGGAGTTTAATCGGATAGCGCGCTTTCATACCTCGATACTTCGCATATTGTAACGGAATCTCAACTCTGACAGACTCCATCCAGATGACCGCGAAGAAGATAACGAACGTAACTATTAACGACAACACACTTGGATCATACCCGTTCCGGACTAAGAACCAACCCAGATCAACCGCATTGCCTTGTGCTGTACCAATTCCAAACCATCTAAGGAGATTGCCAAACAAAGCGGCGATGATTCCCTTTGGTAGGTTTGTCGGAATTTCATTAGCAGCTCCACCCATGTAACCAGCTGGTGAAGCACCCTCTAGGTCGATGAAGTTTAACGAGTTGTACATTACTTGACCTGCAACATTGGTCATGATGAAGAGTGATACACCAGAACCGAGACCCCATCCCTTCTGGACAAGCTCATCCATTAGGATGACGATGATTCCTGACATGAACAACTGAATGAAGACGATGACTGCATCGGTAGGACCTAAATCACCGTAGGCCGCTCCCAATATATAGGCAATAGCCTGGAATGCGGTCATGAACAAAGCGATGACTTTCTGACCTCCGGTGAACAGAGCTCTGTCTTCTGGGTCTCCAAAGTCTACATTGATGATCTTTGAGCCTGAAAGCAGCTGCATGACCAGACCTGCAGTGACAATAGGACCAATTCCAAGCTCCATCAAGGTACCACGAGTGCTAGCAAGAATAACTCTCATTGCCCAGAGATAGTCTGTTCCTACTCCCTTGTCCACTCCATAGAGTGGCATGTGGGACATGATGAGGAAAATAATGAGTACAAGAGCAGTCCAGACGAACTTCTCACGAAACGAGACCTCTCTGTCAGGTGCTTTGACTTCCGGCATTATCCGAACGAAAGGTGATAATGCTTTGAGGAATCTACTGGTCATTCGCATTTGTCTCCTGCAGGGGTTTTTTGGGTCCAATTGGACTATACCTTTAAAGATAGTGGTTTCTTCCAGACGGACTATTCCGCAGGAAGGTCTATAGTACCTCCAACACCTGTGACTTTCTCCCTTGCTCTTGGAGTAATGGCTTTCACGCCCACGAGATTTAGCTTTCGGGTCACTTTTCCAGAACCTAAGATTCTATCGATTCCAAGTTTGGCCACGTCAATCTGGTATCTCTTTCCGGTTCTTGTGGCCGCTCCTTGCTCAACGAGTCTGTCTGCAGCTTCATCGATGTCTCCAATATTGATAGCAATGAGGTTATCAATGACCTTCTGTGGTCTCTTAAAGCCCCACTTTCCGAAATATCTGGGATTCTCCTGCATCACTTTGATGTAGTGATGTTTCTTGGACCCAGCCATTCCCTTACCGCCTCTCTGTCCAGAAGCTCGATGACCTGCGCTGAAGCCATACCCAGCAGCTCGGCGTCCTCTCATTTTGTTGATCTTCTTTGATCGTCGTTTCTGCATTTCAAACACTCCTTTCTATGCCTTTTTGAGGCGCACCTCAAGTACACCATTACGAATCGCCGATTTCGCATCTTCCTTCTGAACCTTGGAAGGAAGCTCGATGACCTTGTGATATGGCCTGTCGGGGTTGTCTGCATGAATTGTCAGGGTTGTTCCCTTGATTCGAACCTTTATCTCGTCTCTCTCCACACCCGGCACCTCTGCCACAACGACAATCTCATTGTCCTCTTCGACAATATCCACAAGAGGTTCCAGACTTGAAGACATTTCATCACCTTCATCCACTTGTGGATTTCCAAAACGCTGGATGATAGGCTTGCCGTCTGGGCCAACCTTCATGGAGAATCCGAATACGAAGGGGTTTGTTCCTTCTGGGTTTCTGAGCATCTCTTCAAAGGTTTCACTATCAAATAGCGTGCCTTCGTTCATCTCACTCATCATCTTATTCATCATCTCTTCGATCTGATGGAACAGCTCATCTGGCAGGAAATCGCCAAACCAGCGTCGGAGCTTTCTCCGGGTTTCATCATCTCGGTTGTCCCATGACATTTGTTTCACCTCATATCATTCGTAGGGCAAGACTGTTGATATCTTCCCCACGATATCCTGTTATCCCTCCCATTCCGACGCCAAGGTACTTCTTTCCCTTGAAGCCTTTACTGGGTGGGGTCAATCTGAATACTGGTTTTAGCTCTTCTACATCGTTAACAGTTGCTTTCCCAAAAGCAATTGCCATTGCGAGAGCCTTGATCGAATTGTACTTCGAGTTCCTCTTTACATAACTATCAGTCAGTCTTCCATTTCCAGGCAGACGGCCTCTCTTTGAAAGAAGCTTCTCAATGACCTCCAGGGAGGGCTCTCCCCAAGTGATGTAATCTTTGGCTTTTGTGATCATACCTTGCAAACTTGGAGTGACCTTCAATATCCTTGCCTGATGGAGTCGCCCAAGTAGAAGTTTATCAAGTGTGTCCTCAATCTGTGGCCTAACTCTGACCTGACCTCTTACACGAATTACTAGTACAATCTTCTCTGTTTCACTCATATCTCAGCCGCTCCTGTAGTGCCCCACTCCTGTGGTGGGAGCATTCGGTATGTCTGTGTTAGAGCATCTACAAAGGCTTTAGCGAAGTTAGATGAGGTTCGGGATCGCCCCTTAGTAATCGACCAGACATCATGCAATCCAGCAATTCTTAGGACAATCTTCCCAACATCTGCTGTAACAAGTCCTGTTCCCTTTGGTGCTGGTCTAAGAGTGACAGATACTGACCCTGAGGACCCTTTCACCTGAAATGGGATACTGTGTGGATCATGACATCTGCATTCCCATGAACCACAACCCCTTCGGAACTTTGTGATATTCAACTTAGCTCTTGCTTCGGCCGCACGTACTGAAGGAACAAACTCTGGAGCCTTTCCAACACCAATTCCAAGAACGCCTTCACCGGTACCAACTACAACTGTTATTCTGAAACTTTTCTGCTGACCACTATCAGATTGGCGTTGCACAAG
>MEHG01000204.1 GCA_001940705.1 Candidatus Thorarchaeota archaeon AB_25 | reverse complement strand
CCTTTGCATCCCGCAACAGTTGTTCAAGAGTAGCTGAGATTTTGATTCCTCCTAAATTCCTAAGTATACCTTCTTTATTCGAGGCTCTCTTTCGAGCTCCTCTCTTGTTCCACTCATCTCGATTTTTCCTTCTTCAAGCACATAGATATTATCAGAAACTTCCATGGCTAAGACTGCATCTTGCTCAACTAGAAGCGTTGTTGTACCTTCTTGCTTGATATGTTCAATCGCTTCGAATATCTTTGTCTTCACCTTTGGTGCCAGTCCCAGAGAAGGTTCATCGAGGAGTAACAATTTTGGACTGGACATCAGTGATCTAGCTATTGCTAGCATTTGTTGTTCTCCTCCACTTAGAGTTCCTGCACGTTGTGTTCTTCGTTCATCCAGTCGAGGAAATATATCAAATACAAAATCTAAGAGTCCGGAATATTTCGTTTTATCTTTCAAAGTATATGATCCAAGCTCAATATTTTCCATAACCGTCATATCATAGAATAAACGACGACGTTCGGGGCAATGTGCAATTCCTCTCCTCGCAACCTCATGAGCTTCCAACTCATCAATTCTTTCGCCCAGGAATGTGATCCTTCCTCTATCAATCTCCTCCAATGCTGAAATGGCTCTGAGTAGTGTTGATTTTCCAGCACCATTTGGGCCTATAACTGCATCAAGAAACCCAGCTTCCACTGTTAGATTCACTTCTTCCAGAGCTTTTGCTTTTTCATAGTAGTGGTAAACTTTTCTCAATTCAAGCAAATCGTCCACCTCGACCGAGATACGCCTCTAGCACTATTTTGTTATTGGCCACTTCCTCAGGAGGCCCTTCGGCAATTAACCTCCCCTGATGCATTGCTATTACCCTAGGGACTAGAGTCATCAACTCACGTAGAACATGCCCTGTTAGAAATATCGTGACTCCTTCGTCGCTTAATCGCTTTATCAACTTGGTAATTCCTTCCTTCTCCTCGTGAGCCAATCCGCTGAATGGTTCATCAAGAAGAAGCATCTCCGGATTTGTCCCCAAAGCCTTGCCAATCTCGAGCTTCCTTAAATCTCCGTGCGGGAGAATGACTGGTGGTAGTCTTGCCTTGTCCACAAGCCCGACAGACGAGAGTATCGAACTCGCTGCTTCATCAATTCCAGTACTTCCGAATGCCTCCTTTCCGCGAGGTGAAAGACAGGCGACTGCGATATTATCAAGGAGGCTGAGATAGCGAAATGACTTCACCAATTGAAAGGTTCGAGCCATCCCCTGATTGACAATCTGATAGGGTTTCTTTCCCGTTATATCCACTCCATCGAAAAAGACGGAACCCGAGTTGGGTTTCTCGAAACCTGATATCAAGTGAAAGAGCGTGGTCTTACCAGCGCCATTAGGACCAATCAGTCCTAACATCTCTCCTCGCTCTACCTCAAAATTGACATCATTGACAGCAGTCAGTCCGCCAAATTTCTTTGTTAGATTGTTGACCTCCAGTATTAAACCCATTCTACCTCCTCCGTATCATATCCCACAAATCCTGAACTCTCTCTAGGAATGGATTCATGACACCCTCTTCAGCAAATCGAATAATCAGAATGAGAATTGTGGCAAAGATCAATAATGCAGCTGCAGCAAGTGGTCTCAGAAGCTCGCTCAGCACTGTGAAAAGAAATGCTCCAATAACTGACCCATAGATTGTCGCCATTCCTCCGATTGCGGCCATTATTATTGCATAGAAGGAATAGAGCGTTTGAAAGACAGCAGGATTTACTGCTGTTGTGTGCAGAACAAAAAGAGCGCCTGAAATCCCTGCAAAGAATCCACTTATCATGAATGCGATAAGTTTGTAGACCGTTGTGTTAATTCCTGAAGCATCGGCACAGGTTTCATCATCTCGAATTGACTTCAGGATTGTACCCAGTCTTGAATCAACGATAGCACGCATTATAACTAGTGAAGCAACCATGAAGACTACCATAATATAGAAGACCACAAAGATATCTCCAATCGAGGGCAACCCTGAGATACCTTCTGTTCCACCAAGCCATGTTCCAGTCAAAAATAGATTCCAGAGAATGAGAGAAAATGCCAAAGTCCCCAGTGCTAAATATGGCCCCTTCAATCTTAAACAGGGAATTCCAATTATTAAGCTAAACAATACAGCCCAACCAGCACCGACAAAAATTGCAAGAATCCAATGAGCACCGGCGAATTTGATGAATGCTGCTGCAAAATAACCTGATATTCCAAAAAAAGCGGCATGTCCAAAACTAACTTGTCCTGCAAACCCTGCCAAGAGGTCCCAGCTCGCAGCAAAGATTGAAAGTATCATTGCGGTGACTAGGATTGTTGCTAAATATTGGTTCCCAGATATTGGTACGAGCAAAAGACCTAGTAGGCAGAACAGTGTAATACTTCCTCGGAATGTTTGTACCCATGCTTTGAAACGGCCAGTCAGAGACTGAAAATCGACCTGAATACCCATCATTTGTTAATGCAGCTCCTTCTTTCCTAGCAATCCTTGCGGTCTGACCAAGAGCATTACAAGTATCACCACAATGGGTATTATCACAGAGAAAGTCGGACTAATCAAAAAGTCTGTTAATGATGTTGCATACCCCATTACAAACGCTCCAACGATACTCCCTGGAATGCTACCCATGCCTCCAAAGATTGTCACTGAAAACGCAAGTAGTAGATATCTCCATCCTATCCTGGGTGCAATGAAATTGCCTGGAGCGTATAAGACTGCGGCAAATCCGACAAGCAATGCTGATATCATCACAGTTGTCATCAAAACCATATCTGTGTTGATTCCAACTAGTTTGGCAGCTTCAAAATCTTGAGATACAGCACGAATCGACTTGCCAATCGTCGATTTATTGATGAATATAGTAACTGATGTGACGAGAATCAAGGACCCAACAATCAAAGCGATAAACTGTGCTGGAAAACTGATTCCAAGAAATGTGACTGTCCCTGGTACAAATGGTACAATATAGTGAGTCTTAGGATCTCCTACGAATTTCACAAACTGTTCGAAAAAGAAAGCCAATGCGAATGTCACCAAAACAATACCGATGTGTGATTCCTGCAAAGGCTTCATTAAGCCCAGATATGTGAATGCTCCAATTCCCACTACTGTGGCCAAACCAATAACCGCAGCCATCCAAAATCCGACGAATGGGATTGTCCAATATATCATATAAGCTGTTATCAGGAAGAATGCTCCGTGAGCCAAGTTAAGTATTCCACCAACACCATAAACCAAAGAGAAGCCTAATGCTAGGAGAGCTAGTAGAGCTCCCTGCACTGTGCCAAAGATTAGTATTTCTTCAATCAATATGTCCACCTTTTGTTATGACAGCAGACTAAATATTATTTCAAAAGAAGAAACATCCCCCCTTATAAAAAAGGGGGGAGTTTTAGTCAACTGGTTTTTGTGTTTGCGCGATTTACGGGTTGATACCCCATGGTGGAAGTGTCAATGCTGCAGTCACAATGTTTTCTGGATATAGCAGACCTCCAGATGAAACCGCTTCCTTAACACCATCCGCCTGCCACTGAGTGAATAGCGTGTAGCTATAAGCTGGGCCTAGTAACAGATCATGGCCTGGAGTGAAGGCAACGTTTCCACCCGCACCTGTAAATGGACTAGCTGCGTCCATATCTTCCAGATGAGGTATGATTAATGTTGAGTTCAATGACTGGGCTCTGTCAATGCCCTCTGCCAAAATGTACATGGCATCATAGGCTCCTACAGCAGTATAGAGCGGTTCTGCTCCGTACTTGTCGAGAAACGCGTCCCAGAAGGCTATTGTCTTTGTAGTCTTGTTAGTACGTAGTGTTGATTGCAGAACGACTTGATACTCGCAAGCGCCACCAGTCTCACCCCAGTAGGTGTCAAGTTGCGACATCACATCGATACCTGCGATGAGGCACTTTGGCTGCGCTTGAGCATATTGTGTGGTCATCAGGATTCCGCCCTGGGCAGATATGATTGGAATCGTAATCTGCGCTCCAGCCGCATCAATCTGCGACCAATACGTCGCAAAGTCTGCAGCCTCAGCTGTGATCGGGTATGCAACCTCTTCCACTACTGAGAGACCGTACAAGGGCAGGTACCCATTCAGGAATAAGCC
>MEHG01000203.1 GCA_001940705.1 Candidatus Thorarchaeota archaeon AB_25 | reverse complement strand
CAGGGTTCATGGGACTCGCATCATTTGCCACTGTCTTTCTTGTCTTTTTCTCAAGACCTGAGATCTTTGTCTCTTCAATCCTTGCTGTCTCATGGGGTGATGCTGCAGGTGAAGTGTTTGGTCGACCATATGGAGGAAAGGCTGTCAAACGTAAGTATCGTGACAAGTCTTTCGAGGGAAGCATCGCTGTCCTGATATTCACAACTCTGTCTGTTATAACATCACTCGCAATATTCTCTCCGGATACAATCATCCTAGCTGTTTTACCTCAGATTCTCATCATAGCTCTTTGCTCAACCACAGCAGAATTTCTGAGCATTGGATGGACTGACAACTTCTTCATCCCTATGATAACTGCAGTCACTATGTGGTGGTTCCTCTTTCCTGGGTTAGTCCTGTTTGTAGTTTGAAAGAAACCAATTATCCCCAATCACTGATTCTCTCAATTCCTGACTCACCAAGTTCACATACAAGCTTGAGTTCTGCAAGAATTCCAGCCCAACCGATTTCATAACCCACTACCGCTTCAGGGTCCTTGAATCCAAGATGATGGAGTGTAACAAGAGTATGTTCGTTGACCTCTTCAAAGCGGACATTGACAATGGTTTCTGGTTCATCACCGTGAACCCAGGAGAACTCGAGTTCTCGGTCTTGAAGCATCTTCTTGAATACGATAGGACCTTTGCCTTCAGCCCACCACGTGTAGAGACCTGCATACTGTTGGTCTACCACAGGGTCGTCAGCGCGAATGAAATGTTTCAGTTTTTCTGGATTAGTCCAGACATCAAATGGCAAGGATGGTGGTGTCTTACAAATAACACTTAGCCGCACATCGACTGGATCGTATCGTGTGATACGCAACGGATGATAAATTGCATAGTTAAATCTAATAGCAGGAGCACCCAGCTCGACTGCAGCCTTGAAGTTGGCAAGTAAGAGGTTCCAATGTTCAGGCAGATGGTAGTTGCGAGCTGAAACTGGAACAGCGCCATGGTTCACCTGTATCATTGTGCCAGGTCCAATTGGATTGAATCTGATCACAAGGAGGGTATCGACACCCATTATTCGCCAGCTGAGCAGAAGCACTTTCCGCTCCTTCACCTCTTTGATATCCCAGTAATTAGCTAGTTCAGGAGTTGTTGGAGCATTTGGGCCAAGAAATCGGATTGTACCACCTGGACGAACATCTGCACTAATCTCATCACCGAGCCACTGAAGCATCATGATAGGATCGAGAAATGCATGCCAAACGTCCTCGATTGGTCTTGAAACACGAATCCGCAGGTGAATAACAGGAAGTACATCTTCTTTTTGCTCCGCCACTTTCCGCTACCTCGTACTTTCTTCTTGTAGTCTTCAAGCCTTATGTTTCTGATGGTGATTGGCTTTTCGATAGTGAATTCAATGAAAATGAATGAGAGGGTCACTTAGACCTTCCTGTTTACTCATTATCACAACTCAGTCTGACGGTTCTGACACTTAGGATGAAGAAGTCGCTAGATTTCTCGCAGATTGAAATCAGTCTTTGGGACCCCACTTAATCGTCATGGCATTCCAAGACCAACCAATTCCAGCGGCAGTGAGTACCACCAAGTCCCCATCCTTTATCTTTCCGTCCTTGAGACCCTCTTCAATGGAAACAATTGCATCGTTCTGACCCATGTGACCCCACTCCTCGAAATACGTGGATTGTTTGTATGGGTCTACTCCAAGTTCGTTTGCCACATACTCGAATGCACTCCGCTTCATTCGGATAAGACCTAGATAATCAATGTCCTTTCGGGCATATCCACTCCGGTCCAAGGATTCATCAACAACTTGTAAGAAGTTCTGCATGGACAGCTTGTCCAACCTCTGTTTCAACCCTTCAGGGTCGGTGACATCGAGATATGTGAGTTTCTTTTCTATTGCATCACAGGATATTGGCATCACAGTACCACCTGCAGGAACGTAGACATCTTCAGAGAAGCGACCATCAGAGATTACACTCCCTTCAAGCACTACATTCTGCTTGTAGTCATATCGGAGGATCATTGCGACACCACTCGCAGCAAGGTCGTGCATGAACCGAGTCCGAATGTTCTCATAGTCAATAAGGTCTGAGTTTCTATACCCACTTCCAATGAGGACTCGTCTGTAACCATGAGTCAACATGAGAGCTTTTGCTAGTATCATGGCAACAACAATTGTCCCGCATCTCTGATTCACGTCAAACGCCCAAGCCTTTGTGGCTCCAACCTCATTCTGAAACTTGATTGCGTAGGTCTGCATTGGGTGTTCAGCATAGACCTCTCCAGCCCATATCACAACATCGATGTCCTCTGCAGGGTTTATACCAGCTCTCTCGATTGCGACCTTTGCAGCCTTGACTCCCATAGCGACTGTGTGATCATCCTTTCCTGGCACAGCCTTGCTCTTCATGCCCATTTTCGTTTTGAGGACCTCAACAGGCGTCCCTGATTTACTAGAGATGTACTCGGCAGTGTGTCTTTCCTCTGGTATGTATGTTCCAATCGCTTCAATTCCTATTGATTTGTGTCTGGACATCAGTCTCCACCTAAATCTATAAGTTCACGCTTCAGAATTTTCCCAGCAGCGCTCTTTGGTAGTTCATCTCTAAATTCATAATGCTTTGGGATTTTGTATCTTGCTATCTTTCCATCAAGGTACTTGAGTACCTCATCCTCATCCAAGGTCTTGTCTTGTTTGAGAACAATGAAGGCTTTGCCCACTTCACCCCACTTCTCATTTGGCACTCCAACAACTGCAGCCTCTAGGATTGAGGGATGTTTGAAGAGTAACTCCTCGATCTCTGTCGGAAAAATATTCTCTCCGCCTGAGATGAACATGTCCTTCTTTCTGCCAGTGATGAAGAAGAAACCCTCTTCATCTTTCATCACGAGGTCTCCAGTGTGAACCCACCCATCAAGTTCGATGGTCTTGCTGGTCTCCTCTGGTTCTTCCCAGTAACCAGAGAAAATATGAGGACCCCGAAGCATTAACTCTCCTACAGCACCCGCCGAGACCTCATTATTATCGTTGTCTACTATTTTCATATCACAATGGAACACTGGAAAGCCTACTGAGGTTGGTTTTCGTTTCACCTCATCATCAGGCAAGTAGAAATTGTTGGGGCCAACCTCAGTAAGACCATAGCCCATCTTTAGGATCTTTCCACGCTCCCAATATTTCTCCATGATAGCCACAGGGCAAGGTGCTCCTCCACTGATGAAGACTCTAACATTGTCAAAATTAGTCTGTGTAAAATTCTTTGACTGAGCCATCATATTAAACATCGTTGGAACACCAACCACCAACGTGCATTGTTCATTCACGATAACCTGCAAAGTCTTATCCACATCAAAGTCGCCCATTATGATTGATTTTGCACCAAGATGTATGAATGGAATCAGGAGGACATTGATACCACCTGTATGAAAGAGAGGGAAGAGAAGCGGTTGGATATCATCTGGTCTAAGTCCCCATGAAACAATCGTATTGACAGAGTTCCATAATACCAAACCATGTGATAGAACAGCACCTTTAGGCAATCCTGTAGTACCTCCAGTGAAGACGATTAGGTAAGGATCATCCAATGTGATTGCTGGTCGTTCCACAGCATTTGAAGATTTTTTGTTCATGAGCGAGTAGAGGTCAGAGTCCGTGTCATACTTCTTATCTCCCATTACGAATACATGCTGCTTTTCAAGGTGAGGACGGAGTTCTCCAAACTGAGTCCCTAAGTCGGGGTCATAGAAAACCATAGCAGGATCTGTTTTTTTCAAAAGGTATTCAATCTCGGTTGTGGTAAGTCGATTATTAAACGGAGTCAAAATGGCTCCAATTTTTCCACAAGCAAACAGGATGTCAAGAAAGTCGAACCTGTTCTTAGAGTAGACACCTATTCGGTCTCCCTTTTGGACTCCTGAATCGAGTAACAGTCTTGCTACTTGGTTCGCTCGTTTGTCAATTGCATCGAATGTGTATCTCTTTTTTTGGATGTTGTCAACTGTTGCTTCCTTTTTTGGAGTCAGCAGGGCTCTTCTTCCTGTCCAATCTCCAATCCATGACCAATCATTCAGGTCCATTTACAAATCTCCTATTGATTCAGATGAGCGCGTACTCAAGTATTAGTCTTACTGAAGATAGAGGTACATTTTGAAAATCTATCCAAA
>MEHG01000202.1 GCA_001940705.1 Candidatus Thorarchaeota archaeon AB_25 | reverse complement strand
GATCATGATTGGTTGTACCATCAAGAAAATACCTGTCATTGACTGGTTGAAACCGAGAGCCTCTTGAAGGTAGAATGGCAGAAGGAACGAAATCGGAACCATCGCCATGTAGGCCAGGAGTGCTGAGAAGATACTTGTTGATATCTTCCTATCTGCAAGTACTCCAGTTGCGATGATTGGTGAGTGGAAGGAACGTTCTCGAAGAAGAAACGCCAAGAAGGTAATGAAGAATCCCTCTATCACTAGTACACTGATACCGAACGACAATGAAGGAGCGACTGTGAAGAAGTAAATCAGGATAAACAGGAAACTGAAGAAAAGTATGGCACCTGGGGTATCGAACTTTGTTTCCTTTACTGGTTCAGTTTCCGGTATGACAAACTGCACAACCAAGAAACCGATTATACCAATGGGTAGGTTCACAAGGAAAATACTTGGCCACCCGAAGAACTGACTCAAGATGCCTCCGAGTACTGGACCACTCCCGAGAGCTGCCGCGAGAACAACTGAGTTCATTCCTATAGCTCTCCCTCGGTTCTTTGGTGTTGTGAAGTAAGTGACTAGTGCTAACCCATTTGCCGAGATCATACTAGCCCCGAGCGCTTGAAACACTCGTGCTGCGACTAACATCTCAAAACCAATCGAGAATGCACATAACAACGAGCCTACGATGAAGACAATCATTCCGAGTTGGAAGACCTTTGTTTTGCCTAAACGGTCTCCGAGCTTACCCATGAGCGGCATAGCTGAAGTCATGATCAATAGATACGCAACAACAACCCACTGAATTGCAGCCATTGTCACACCGAGACTGTCCTTTATAGTGACAAGTGAAACATTCACAATTGATGCATCAAGTGCGCCTAGGAAAATTCCGAAACTTGTTGCAGCTACAATCTTGTAGGGTCCGGGTGTTTTGGATGGTGTTGTCATCTATAGAATCATCACACAAGTACATAGCTCGAGTTTCCTTTTTCGGCGTGACCTGCTTTATTGTTCTTGTGGTTGAACCTCAATCCAATAAACAGGGGAGGATTTTTTTGAAACCCAAATTGATTGTAACTATGCAGGATTACTCTTCGATGTTAAAGCGTGCCAAAGCGGACACTAATTGTGCTGTAGAGATCTGGGCTGAGATACTGCCACAATTCTTTGGTTCTAGGTTGGACTATGTGTATGCAAAAGGATCCGCTCTGAAAAATTGGGATTCTCATATCGACTACGTGCCCACTATCAGTGATGTAGACATCCATATTGGACTCAAGGACGACGAACCACTTTTTAGAAATAACCCGGATGATTTCGATTTAGCAGTTAGTCTATCTCGACAATGTGAAGACGAATTTCTCAGGCGGCGACCCAATAATTTTCATATACCCCGCATGCAGGTAATAGAAACTCGATTTCTATTGCAGAATGAAAAATACACTCCCCCTCGTCCTCAAGATATCCAAAAACTGTATGGTGAACCCCATCTACAAGAACTACCTTCTCCTGATAAAATTCGTGCTGGTGACCTCGAGAGAATATTCGACGAGAAGGAATTCTTAGATGATTTGCCACGACGTATTCTTGATAGGACCGGACTAGATTGGTGGGCCATCATTCGGGCAATGTGCTGGCGAATTTCTCCTGCTCCTGTAAGGATTCTCACACAGACTCATCCAGACCCCATTGAAGTGTGGTCTTGGAATCGGACTACCATTCACAAAGAATTGTTGAAAGAAGGATATGACACAATTGCCTCCTACTATTATGGATTCTATGACTCTGGATGGGACCTCTTTCTTTCGGAGTTCAAGGGATTGAGTGAGTTTCGTGCTGTGACGACCAACGGTTACTACCTTCTTATTGAATGCATGAAAGAAGCTCATAGAATCAGTCCCAGGTCGTAAAGATGAATTATCAAAGGATAAGCCGTAATTCTATGGTGAATAATTTGAAATCAATCCTGCTCTCAAATAAAACGAAATTCAACATCTAGCCACTATTCAGTCAAATGGTAGTCAAAGATCTTTGCGACGGGACCTGTGATGACCTTGATGCTCTCCTTCTCTTCCTCTGTATACTGAACAGAGTAGTATGAAGGAGGTCGAAGAGTCTTGACATACTCTTTCTTGACATGCCCAAATTTCTTGGGATCTAGTTCTGTGTGCTCAATGATTCGGTCTATAGTCGCATCTGGTTCTTCGCATAATGCTTCGTAACGCACAACCAGAGCTGCCTCTGCTAGTTTCTGATTATTCTCGAGTGTCTGATGAACGTGCGAGTAGACTGATGCCCAGTACTTTGCCCATCCCTTGACATATGCTTTTTTGTCTGACCAGTGGTTTCTAATTTCTTGAACGGTATTCGAGTCATCGAGATTGATGCATATCTTTGCTCCTCCAAACTCACGGTGACCAATGATTTTAGTCCAATCCAATAGGCGTGGATCTTGTCGCTCTACCTCACTCAAGATTGTGTCCTGTTTTGCGAGCGATGCAATATGATCGAATGGATTTCGGACGATGATGAGAAATTTGACATTCGGAAAGATTTTCTGGATGTACTCCATGCGGGCAACATTGTAGTTGTTCTTCGCAGCATATCTTGTTCTAAGTTGGTCCCGCATCAGCTTTCGAATGTGTCTCTCATAGAACTCCTCAAACTCCGGATTACTGATATCATTCCTCATGACATTAGATGTTGATTCATCCACTGTCTCCTCGAAGTATCTTTGCCAGAAAATCTCCTCAACTGCCTCAGGACTGTTTCTGTTGACCATTATTCTGTCTTTGTGAACCCGTTCTGTAGGTGACAACATTATTGGAGTCTTATCTGCGAAACTTTGCATCCAATGAGGAACGTAGGGCATGACCATGTGAAGATAACGATGGGTAGCTACGTCAGGATGTTTACTGAGCATTTCTAGTATGATAGTAGTTCCCGCTCTTGCGAGTCCTGTGATATAGATTGGTTTCTCAATTTTCAACGACTCTATGCTCTTTTTCATTCTTGAGAACTCAAGAGTATGAAGTGTGTGTCCCACTGCAGGAATCGTGCGAACCAACTTAGCAATGTAATACATCGGGGCGGGGAAATCAAACTGCGCTTTGCCACTCTCTGTTCTCTTGATTTTCATCTGTTCGTCAACCTTCGAGGACTACTTGGTCATGCTCGCATATGCCTTATCTGACAATAAACCATTCGCATGAATCTTGGCCAAGATTGCATTCACACATTCGGTCACATCGTGCTTATCAGTTTCCACAACAACGTCTGGATTGAGGGGCTCTTCGTAGGGATCATCAATCCCTGTGAATTGTTTAATCTCTCCTGCGAGTGCCTTCTTGTAGAGACCCTTGGGGTCTCTCTGAATGCAGACATCTAGAGGTGCCTTCACGAAGACCTCTATTGTATTCTGGATTTGTTCCTTAGCGTATGCTCGGGTTTCACGATAGGGTGATATCAGAGCCACTATCACTATGACGCCACTTCTTGCGAGTAACTTGGAGCAAAAGATAACTCGGTGGTTGTGCTCGTTACGGTCTTCCTTTGAGAAGCCCAAATCTCTGCTCAAACCCTTGCGAATCTCGTCTCCATCCATCACTTCGATGAATCTTGAATTCTCAAGTCGTTTTACTAGTCCTTGGGCAAGTGTTGTTTTACCACTACCAGAAAGACCTGTTAACCAAATGCAAAATCCTTGTTCCATTGATATCAATCCTATATGTCGTCACTTGATGAAAGGATTCTCAAAATTCAGTATTGTGTTTGCAACCTCTCTCCTCATCATGTCTAACGGTGGGGGTTCTCCGTTTAACAGTAACTCCCTTATTTTCTTGCCAGCGAAATTGACAATGTCATCTCCCTCATGCGGACACACTTTGTCATTGGCAATATTCCCGCACTTTTTGCAGTAGAAAAATGACCTGAACTTGATTGGAATAATCCCAAGGTCAGGATACTCCTCGAAGATAGCATGAGCATCAAATGGACCGTAGTACTTCCCGACTCCTGCGTGATCCCGACCAACTATGAAATGGGTACAACCAAAATTCTTTCGCATGATCGCGTGATGTATCGCTTCCTTTGGTCCTCCATATCGCATCTCGGTGTGAAGGACTGACATTGTGGCTGATTCTTTAGGATAGTAATTATCCATGAGTGCTTTGTACGATTCTAGAATGACATCATCCTTGAAGTCGCCGCTTTT
>MEHG01000201.1 GCA_001940705.1 Candidatus Thorarchaeota archaeon AB_25 | reverse complement strand
CCACAGCTCTGACAGCAGTGCCACTCACAAGGTGAGCCTGCATGGAGATGATTGGACTGGCCAGCAGACACTCAAAGACCCAGAAAAAGAGAGAGCCTAAAGGTTCGGCCAGCTATGTCTGTTCTGCTTGTAGCTGCGTTGATGTCTATATTGACCACGCTCGTGGAGAAGTTATTTGTTCTAGTTGCGGACTTGTTCTTTCTGACCACTCTATAGATATGGGACCAGAATGGAGAGCCTTTACTGCAGATGAGCAAAATGCCCGTCAGCGTGTAGGAGGCCCAACAGACTGGAGTAAGTTTGACCAAGGTCTTACTACTACCATCGGTCGACAGAACGTTGATGCATCAGGAAGAAAACTCACTTCGACACGAAGAGCAGAGATTCACAGACTTAGAAAATGGCAAATCCGAACCAAAGTGCACTCTTCTGACAAGCGCAACCTTGCGGTTGCGATGACAGAACTACATAGAATAAGCTCTCAATTGAGTATCCCGTACTCGATTCGAGAAACCTCGGCCGTGATCTACAGGAAAGCCTTACGAAAAAGACTGACCCGTGGTCGTACCATTCTCGGGATGATTGCCGCCTCGCTCTATCTAGCATGTCGTGTTCATACGGTTCCACGACCTCTTGAGGAGATTGTTGAACAGATACACATCACACGCAAGGAACTCAGCCTTTGTGTTCGCCTCATTCTTAGGTATCTTAACCTCAAGATACCCCATAGCAACCCTGTCGAGTTCGTTCACCGCTTCGGCACTGAACTAGACCTTCCAGGTGAGGCGAAGAAGAAGGCTATTGATATCCTACAGTTAGCGAGGGAGAAAAGACTCACCATTGGCAAAGATCCCAAAGGAATGGCGGCTGCTGCAATCTATGTTGCTAGCATCCTCACAGGTGCTAGACGGACTCAACTTGAGATTGCACGAACCGCACGTGTGACTGAGGTCACCGTGAGGAACCGCTACAAGGAAATGGTGGAGAAGTTAGGAATCTCGACCACTTGAGCTACAGAGGGGGTCTTCCCCCTCTCTCTTCCCTTTTTGCTGACTGTTTACCTGTAATTTGATGAAACAGTCACAGAAGTTAGGCTTTGAGCGTAGCCTCATATTTCGCCCGTCGTATATAGGCTTATCATATTAGGTTCCGACACATTGACAGTGAAAGGTATCATGTCCACGAAGCAGTCCATACTTGGTGTCTGGCTCATCGAGCGAGGCAGTGGTAGGAATCTCGTGGCAAGGTGCTACTCTGAGGCTGTCAAACTGGACATGGACCTGATTGCTCCCTTCCTCTCTGCTACACACACCTTCATTGACAAGGCTTCTAATGAGACCCTCAAGACCGTTGATACGGAAACCAACAGATATGTCTGGGAGGCTAATGACCATCTTCTCTTTGTCATGGTCGTGTCCAAAGCTGCTCGGTTAGGACACATGCGTTTCATGCTCGAATATGCCCTCAATGAGTTCATGAACAGGGAGGTTCCCACAAATTCAGACATTGCCTCTGTATTGAAGAACTGGCTCGGATCTCCAACCAAA
This sequence comes from Candidatus Thorarchaeota archaeon AB_25, assembly GCA_001940705.1. Taxonomy (GTDB): domain Archaea; phylum Asgardarchaeota; class Thorarchaeia; order Thorarchaeales; family Thorarchaeaceae; genus SMTZ1-45. Next base: position 2,684 of record MEHG01000201.1, on the reverse strand, counting down.
TTCAAGCATTTTGGAAATTTCGTTGATGAGCTGGTGACTCAGTATGAGGTGACTGATGAGAGCCTCGTGGCTGGAAAATCAATGGACTGTCTTGAGGTCTATAGCCACATTTTCAGAGGAATTATGCGAGTGAAGGGCGGAAAGCATAAGAAGAAGGCTATTGTCGAACGAATGAAAGGACTCACTGAACCCCTAATGGAAAGATATCCATTCCTCACACAGGTTCCAATTGATGTTGCAGGAATCGAGGTTCTAGACATCGATGTCAACAATGTTGCATACCAGCAGCTTCGAGACTCTTTGGAGGAGTTACTACGACTTCTCGGAAAGGCCGTTCGTGAGATAGCAACCCCAAAGTCATATCGGGATATGCTGTTTGATCATGTCATGCCTTACGTGAAACATGACATTCAACGGTTGCAGACCTACGCAATCCTCGATGATGTCATCAGATATCTGTTCTAATCACTTTTCAAGAACAATAAGAGCTCTTTGAACTACCTGACCTCTTTTCCTCTCTGGAATTAACTCTCGACTTGGTCTGATTCTGAGACGCGGGTCAATGTTCTTCCTGCTCTTGATAGAATCACCTGGTAACATCCTATAGAGAGCTAGTCCCGTGCCTCTTGTTAAATCCCTGAACTTGACCGATACTGGTTCGCCTTCGGTGTTTATCACAGGAATAGTCATGGCGACACGACCGTCCGGTCGAAGTATGCTCGATATCTCGGTAAGCACCTGACGATACAGTGTGGTGAGCTCTTTGATTGTCTTCTCGGCCTCATCTCTTAGAGGTGGTTTTTTGTAAATTGGTCCTAGGATTGGCTCAAAGGCAACGGCATCGACTTGCTTCTTTACGACTGAGGTCAACTCTCTGGAGTCGCCTTTGACAATATCATAATCGAGTTTCTCTCCCATATCTTTTGCAAGCCATTTCAGATTTGATCTAGCACCTTGAACCTGGTCGCCATCTATATCCACCCCTATACACTTCATCCCTAACATGGCAGCCTCCATGAGAAGAGTACCAGTCCCACAGAATGGGTCGAGGACAGTATCCCCTGGTCTTGCTCCTGCGAGGGTGAGTAGTGTTCTACAGATCTTCGGGCTTGTACTAATCTCCGCGGAAACAAATGGTCTTGATTCATCTCTGTATTGTTGCAACATAGAATCGTAGACAATCCTAGTCCTAGCGATGTATAATTTCTCTTCAGAAAATATCGCTAGTATCTCTGCATTGGGTGGAGTCAAAAGTGAATTCTTAGCAATGGTCTTGGGCCAGAGAGCAATATTCAATCGTCCCTCTATCCGTCTGTCAGGTTCGTCGTATGCGAAATAGTCCGCCCGTTTAGCACCATTCTTCATGAGGAGTTTCTTCACTTGGTCATCCATTCCTCGAGTGTATCTTCTGAAATTGATTGGAAACCTTCCATCGAAAATTGGGTACGTACTGACGCCAAACTTGATCTTCTTACCCTTCACTCGGGGCCACACAATTTTGAGCCAGGGAATCTTTCGAATCTCTTCCAGGTCTTCTTTGCTAGCAACTTTCTTTGCTGGATATGCTTTTAGTGGTAGATCGATTTCATGTTCCCAGATGACTTTCCCAACTTTGTAGCATCCCCCAAGAGATGATTGCATGTCTACAATCTGATCGCTATCAAGGCGCTGTTTGATATCGACAATCGCCGCATTTCTTGAATGGTCCACTAGGGTTCCATCGAATCCTCGGTCTTGGATATAGACTAAGAGTTCAGCAATGCTGAGTAACCAATTTGAACCGAGCACAAATGCAAGTTTTGTCATTTACTTCCTATCTCCAGCTCTTCGAAGAGGAACTTGGCATAGAGCGCCCCCTGAAGCGGATTTGTAGATTCGCTTATGAACGTAGGCTTGTACCCACACTCACGGACAATCTCTACAAGCGGTAGAATGTCAGGACCCCAGTCCTGTCCTAGAGGACGATGGGCTACCTCTCCTTTTTCAGTGAACGTAATTCCACTGATATGGAAATGCATGTTATTGACGAATAGTTTTCCCAAATCATTCTCAAAACGAGTCAGGACCTTCAGGTAGTTTTCTTTGTCGTTTATCTCTCCTTGACTTCTAGCATAGAGGTGAGCCCAATCAATTGTGGGGATGCAGCCATCTACATCCTGACATAATCGAATGATTTGATCTATAGAACCATATGCTGATAGTTTACCTGCGATCTCTGGAGCTAAAACAGCCCCTCCACTCTGATCACCTGCTGTTTCCCAGACGCTTCTTAATGCATCTCGGATGACAACGTGCGCCTCCTCTTTACTCAAGCCACCTAAATATCCTGGATGAAACACGATACGTTTCACATTCATTAATGGTGCGAACCTGAGCGCCTTTACTAACCGATCCTTTGATGACTCTCTAGTACGTAGTGTTTTGGATGCAAGACTGATGTAGTAGGCTGCGTGCATACTCATTGAGATTCCTGATTTTTTAGCCAGCTCCCCAATTATCCTTGCTTTGTCCTCCTTGGTTTTCAAGCCATGTACCGCTGCATATTCTAGGGCGGTCATTCCCGTTTCGGTCAGGATCTGAAAAACATGTTTCACATTCCCACGAGCTTCACTTGGATACCCCGCTGGACCAAAGAGTACCTTGTTCAGTTGTATCACTCCTCTAGTGTGAACTCCCATCTACAG
>MEHG01000200.1 GCA_001940705.1 Candidatus Thorarchaeota archaeon AB_25 | reverse complement strand
GCTGGGAAGACAACCACAGTCCGTATTCTATCTGGACTCATGAAACAGACAAGCGGCGACGCCACAGTATGTGGTTATGACGTCAGCACACAGCGTAACGACATCAAGGCTGTGACTGGTCTGCTTCCTGAGTCTCCTGGACTGTACTCAAAGCTATCAGCTGTAGAATTTCTAGAGTTCATAGGAGCACTGAATGGAAGAAATGGGGACGCATTGAACAGGCGTATTGACATTATGCTTGACATGCTAGGACTAGAAGGTCGACAGAACGACCTCTTGGAGTCGTACTCTTCTGGAATGAAACAGAAGGTGCTTGTCGCGTCAACACTGTTGAGCGAACCAAAGCTTGTATTCTTAGACGAGCCCACTTCAAGGCTTGATCCATCGGCAAGTGCCCTGGTGAAGGACATCATACTTGTATTGGCTCAGGAAACTGAAACCAGTTTCTTCATCTGCTCACATCAGACCTCATTCGTTGAGGATGTCTGTGATGTGGTGGGAATTCTCAATGATGGTGCACTTGTCACCCTTGGCTCTCCTCAGGAAATCATCGAGAACACTGGTACTAAAGATCTTGAAGCTGCATATCTGAAGATAGTAGGCGGTCAAGTAGACAGGGAGACCCTGTTAGCCTGGAGGTAATGCTGATGGTACGAACCTGGTTAGCTATTGCAAAGGCTGAGTTCCAGGTACTATCCTCTAGTATGAGGCGAAACAGGAAGCTCTACGTGGGCATACTTTATGCGCTCGCATTGGTGTGGGCGGTAGTATTAACCCCCATGATATACAATGCTGTCCTCACGGCAATATTCCCTATGCATGTGCTACGTCCCATGCTTATGGTGATATTTCCAGGATTGATGCGAACATTGGGATTATTCCTCTGGCTTGTCCTACTTCTGTTCCCTCTATCAATGGCTCTGCAGGAGATTAAGATTGGACAATGGGAGATATTTCTGTCAAACAACGTCCGAACAAGGGACATCATGGCAGGAACATTCCTGGGTAAGATTGGCCTCTATGGGTTGATCATTGTTTTCATAGCACCCCTACTGATTTCCCCATTCATGCTAGCATTCGAGGTCAGTGTCATCGGTCAACTACTGGTCTATGGCGTTGTCGCGATGCTGGCAATGGGAACAATATGGCTCTCAAACTTCATCACAAGTTTAGTTCAAGCAAGGCTTGGTGATTCATCACGAGGTAATGATATTGCAAAAGCTCTTGCTATGATTCTAGCCATAGTAGTCATCATTCCAATGTACGGACTAATGTTCTTCCTTCCAACTTTGTCTGAGATGATGGGAATGAATGCGTTTCTGATTCTCCCATCGACCTGGTTCTCTGATCTAATCAGTTGGATCGCTATAACATTCAATGGTATTGGAATGACTGGTTCTCAGATACTAGGCTTTTCTGCTGTACTTGAGCTAGACATGTTAGTGACCTCCGTCTTGGTGATTGGCTTCGTTCTGGGCACTGTTGGCCTTGCACTTGGTGCAGCTGACAGAGTATTCACAATCGAGGCCGGTTTTCGTACAGAGGTTGTAACTACAGTCGGTGATGATAATGTCCTCTACAGGAGTATCCGAAGAATCAGCTCAGGTCCCTTTGGATCACTCATGGTCACTAGTTTCAAGGACTTCCTACGCAAGGCACAGAACCTTTCAAAGATTGGTTATGGAATAGTACTTGCGGTATTGATGCCTGTCATCATGCTGTCGATGGATATCGAGTATTTTCAATTCTCAGAACTCTTCATGATGTTGATAATAACGATGTCCCTCATAGGTTCATTTCCATTTGCTGGCGCAGCCTTTCTTGAGAGTAAAGACCAGCTCTGGATTATTCAAGGAGCTCCCTCGGGAGGATCTAGATTCGTCAAGAGCAGGATTGCTTCTCAAGCGATGATCTGTATACCACTCGCTGCTATACCCTCAGTAATCATCTACTTCCTTATTGAGATGACAATCATCGAGTTCGTATTATTACTCGGACTTGGATATGTGGCAGTCATTGGTGGAATGCTCATGGCCACTGGGGTGACAGCTCGAAACCCAAACTATGAGGATACAAAATCACCCGCCTACCAGGCGAATGTGATGACCTCTGTTTTGTTGGCTGAGTTCTCAATCATGGGAGTCATGTTCGCAGACATATTCCTCACTATCATCACTGGGATTGATTTCTTTGAAGTCATTGAGAACATCTTTGGCCCTGGCAATCTGATGGTTGGAGTTTCAGTCTTAGGATTAATTGTCCAGTGGACGATTGCTGGTGTCCTTGTGTGGTCAGGAATGAAATATCTCTCTAAGCCAGAGGTCTAGAGAGAGTGGTTAAGGTGGAGTTCTTTGGTGTTGGTTGCTCCACCTTGCCACAACTTTTTCGTTGGAGGAATAGGTGTGAAATTCGTTCGGGATAAAATTGGAATGGTCATTATACTAACAATCCTACTCAGCATAGGTGTTCCAGGAGCATCGGATACTAAAACTACAAGTTTTGTGAGGAGTGAATACAGTACATCTACCGATTTTGGAGAGGTAACGGGAATTCCTTTTGTATGGCAAGAACTCAATGGTTTCTGCTATTGGGCAACTCTTTCAATGGCGTTACAGAGTATTGGAGTTCAATTAGATCTTGCTCAAGTATTGGCAGTAGCTGGTATAGGATTCACAGCAGGTTATGTACGATATGAAGATACTATGATACTAGTCCCTGGGTCAATGTTTAGACAACAGAGTACTCTAGCCACCATTGCAGACCTTCTCGGTCTCGAAGTGGAATTCTATTTGGATACTGACAGTACTGACCTTGGTCCACTCTATTCGATAACAATGGAATCGTATAACGTCAGCTGGACTGAGATTGATGGATGGGATGATGCAATCCAGGTTCTGAAGGATGGTATAGATAAAGGGTTTCCAGTTGAGGTCTATGTAAACCTGCAGAATCTCCCTTCCTCTGACTATGATTTCTTCAGAGATCTAGGTGTGACCGAAACCGCTCCTAGCCATTCGATTTTGATTACTGGTTACAACGAAACTTCAGGTACTGCTCAAATCATGGACCCTGGAATTGGACTATTTGATAATCCAACATCATTCCCAGATGATGGAAGCTGGTTCTATGAAATCAATTTTACATCATTAAATCAAGCCTGGCTTGGACTTTATGGCACTACCATCATCAAACCAGGAACAGGGGTAACTGAAGATTTCGATCGTGATCTTGCTAGCTACATTGTGGACCGTTTGCGTGGTGATAGAAACTCCTATGCACCTGATGCTGAAGACGTATTCTTCTGGAATTTTGGATCTAATGCATTCAGAGCGATGGCTGCTGATCTCACTGAACCAGGGCTATCCTCATTCATGGATGAGTTCGATGAGTATAATTTACGAACAAGATCTGTCATCTTACAGAACCTCGGTTTCGAGATAGAAACATGTTTGACTTTGCAGTATGAATCATATCGGGCTGCAATTGGTGCTCTCCCAAGTGTACTCCCAGACCTCGATCTTCAGGAATTTGTTTCAGAGGGTGAGTTAGCTCTCGAACACTTTGAGCTGTTCTCTGATAATTCTACAGTCAATGTTCCTTTCTATGCCGCAGGTCAGAAGATGATGACTAAAACTTTCGAGAAGATTGCCTATCAGTACGAATATGTATTTGACGGGGATTTAGAATCCTCAGTGTCTGTGTACGAGGAGGATCTAGTAGAGATTCAATCTCATCTCACTGCAATTGCAAATGCTTGGGATGCTGCGGCTGATGCACTTGAAAGAGCATTACAAAGTGGTGGAACATTGATTCCTATCGTAGCTTCATCTAGTATAATCGGAATTTTGGTACTAGTCATAGTATTCACTCGAAGACGGTCAAGCATGTAATCTCATCTCCGGGAGTGTATGACCATGTTTCGGTCATCACTCCCAACAAAGAGAGACTCTGAATAGTCAGAATAGAATCGTGTTTCCTGAAAGCCTGCTTGTGCTAGATACCGTTTCAGAAGGTTTGAGTTGAGATTAAGCACTTTTTGTGTAGAAACTAGTGAGGTCCATTCACCTTTGACCTTCATCTGAGTTGACATGACCAGAGTCGATGAGTTTGGAGGATCAGTATGTTCATAGAATCTCGAGAACACGACGTCTTCTCCTGTATCCATTTTTCCTCCCTTCTGAGGAAAGAATCTGAAACCAGTCCTATGAATCTCTTCGAAGTTAAGCGCCTGTGCTATGAAAACACCATCATCATTTAGTGAGCTGTACACTGATGACAGGACCATCTCTAGGACATCCAGATTATCGAGGAGC
>MEHG01000199.1 GCA_001940705.1 Candidatus Thorarchaeota archaeon AB_25 | reverse complement strand
ACCTGCAGCCGAACAAGCGATTCCACATGAATACAATGTTTCATTCAGATGGATCATCTCTGTGATTTTGTCACGGATGTGAGATGCTTTCTCCACACCATTGTATTCAGCTATAGAGGCCGCTGCACCCACTAAGACATCACCGACTCCAACCTTGCATCCACCGTAGCTCTGCCTGTGATAAGCAGAGAAGGATTCAACGAGACGACTACAGAACTCGCTCTCGCCGTTCATGAAGATTCGTTCATTTGGAACAAACACATCATCAAAGACAATGAGACATTCCTGCCCGCCATATACTGGATTACCGCAGTCCACATCTCCGGCTTCAGTTTCATCAAGGCGACGAAGATCGCATGACTGCCGACCATAGTAGTAAGTTAACCCCTTGGCATCTGCAGGAACCGCACAACAGATTGCATAGTCCTTGTCCTCGTTCCGCATGGCTAATGTCGGCATGATGAGATGCTCATGAGAGTTGACTGCCCCGGTCTGGTGAGCCTTGGCTCCACGTATAACAACACCATCATCTCTTCGTTCTGCAATGTGAACATAGACATCTGGATCCTTCTGCTCGGAGGGTCGTTTGCTACGGTCACCCTTGGGATCAGTCATGCACCCATCAATGGTCCAATCTTCCGCTTCTGCCTGTTTGATATAGTCAATGAATCTCTGATTGTAGTTTGTCTGAAACTTCTGGTCAATCTCATATGTTGTGAGATAGACCGCATTGAGAGCATCCATTCCAACACATCTTTGAAAACAAGTTCCACATAGCTGACCTAGCAAACGTTGCATCTTCACCTTGTTCTGAAGATCCTCAGTACCAGTATGCAGATGACAGAATCTGTTAATCGTGTTACCGGTGAGAACAGACTTTGCAGTCATTATTTCGGAATAATCGGAATCGTGAGCCAAATCGTATGTGAGAGCAACTGAGTTTATTGATGCTCTGATAATGGGGTGCTCAATTGGATTCTCGATCTTTTCACCGAGCATGTAGATTGTGAGAGGTCCTCGTTTTCGGAGGCTCTCGATGTATTCTTCTCCTGTCTTCAGACCCATAGTAGACAACTCCATCGAAGGGGGGCTAACTTGAATAATGCTATACCTGTACTTAAGAGATACACGGTACGTATTAACATTCATGGATTTGAAAAGAGAAAGAATGGAAGGAGGGCGACCAGCGCCAGCTCCTACATCAGACAAATCTAGTGCATCTAATATCGTGGACGACTAGCGTGCTCTTCAGCAGACATGTCTACTTCTGAGTTCACTTCATCTATTGGTTCTTCAGCTGCAGCAATCGAACCGAACTTCCCTAATTGAAGTCTTAGATTGCCCTTGAAGAGACCTGTGTATCCATTGGTAAGGGCATAAGTAGTGCCAACCTCTATTGAATCGATGGTTTCATTCCAGATAGGCATCAGGATTGTCCCTGTCGAATCGCCAACTTGGGCATCTACTACTCGGTATGTTTCACCAGTTTTCCGGGATTCAACCGATCTTTCTTCACTTGTATTCATGACCTTGAAGGTAATGTTTACACTTTTCATTCCGGGCTTAAGCTCGGCAATTGTGGCCTCAACGGGCTCTATCTTGTTATCGCTCATTGTGTATCACTCGCTCTTGCGAATTCAGGTCATTCAAAACTAGGGTAGTCTTCTGTTGGTAGAACAGAAAGGTCGTTAATCCTCAATGGAACCAATCTAGAAGGGTTGCATAGTTGCTATGCCTGTAACGTGAGGAGGCGGAAGTTGCCTTAAAGCGTTATGCATACTAGATGTTTCATAGACTACCATTGAACTCCTTAGTGGACATATCAAGTTCAGTGTTCACTTTGTCTATTGGAGCATCAGTTGAAGCAATCGAACCGAACTTCCCTAAGTGAAGTCTGAGACTACCCTTGAAAAGACCTGCGTATCCATTGGTAAGGGTGTATGTTTCGCCTTCCTTTATTGAATCGATGGTCTCGTCCCAGAAAGGCATCAGGACTGTTGCTGTTGAATCACCAACCACGGCATCTAGTACGCGGTGTGCTCCATCGTCTCTAAAGGATTCGACTGATTGTTCTTCACTGGTGCTCATGACCTTGAAGGTTATGTTAACACCTTTCATTCCGGGCTCGAGCCCTGCAATTGAGACCTCAATGGTCTTTGATTTATGATCATTCATTGTAAGTCACTCGCTCTTACGAATTCAGGTCATTCAAAACTAGGATAATCCTCACGTGGAAGTACAGGATAATGTTAATCCTCAATAGAACCAGTCTGAGAAGGTTAGCGTAGTCGCTATGCCTGTAATCCCAAGGCGCTGATATCTGCTTAAAGCGTTATGTATTGTACTGAATAAAGAGAAAGGATAGAAGGAGAGAGGATGCACTCCCTATCCTTCACTCTTGACTGATTCTTTTTTCTTGTCCTCATCACTTGTTTTAATCATGGTTGCGATATTCAGAAATGTATCATCTATTTGCAGTTCCTCATCTCTGGCCACCGTTGTTGGAGGTCGTTCCTCAACATCAACTCCTGGCTCATAGTCGAATATCTCATTGAGTTGTGAGTTCATGAGAGTAAATAGTTTAGATAGAGGTAGCTCCATTGGGCAAGCATCCTGACACTGTCCACAACCAACACATGAATCAGCAACATGTGCAAGCCTAGTTATGGGGAATATCCCATTGGGAGGGATTTCACCACCAACAAGAAACTCTCTATTGGCTTCAAGCAGACATGTTTCACAGTAGCAAATTGGACAGACATCTCGACAACCAAAGCACTTGATGCATTTCCTGAACTCTTCTGTCCAGTATTTGTAACGTTCTGGAAGGTCCATTTTGAGTAGAGGGTTGAAATCGTGTTCTCTCCATTCTTTAGCCCTTTCGATTGCTGTCTTGTCCTTTTGTACCCTTGTTTCGATGCCTGTCTTTGTTGGAGTAGTGACTTCAATGAACTTCTTATCTATGGCTCTATCAAGCAAAGCCTTTCCTTTTTCAGTCCGCACTTCAACGAAAGTCCCAGCATCTTCGACATCCTCAGTTCCCCATTTACCAAATGCCAGATCTGCAAAGGTAGGGATGTTATACTCGCAGCGTCTGCAATTCTCCCGACGACCCAAGCCCTTCTTCTCCAATTCCGCGAGGTCTTTTGATTTGGTAGTTCCATCCTTCAGAGTGATCGTCAGCTCTCCGTCATCTATGTCTTCGCGAACAACATCGCTTGGATCAACCTTGAAGATTTCAGTATACATCTTCCTAGCAACAGCTGGTGCTATGGTTCCTGTGCAATTGAGACCGATGAGGAAGACATTGTCAATGTCAATCTGTTTTCTCTTCTGGAGCTCAATGATGGCTCGTATATCGCAGGGTTTACCCACTACAGCCAACTTCATGTGTGCAGCACCATCTAGGTACTCCTTAACAAAGCGAGGGATGTTCGGCAATGAGCAATGAAGAGATCCTGCTGTATCAACGAGATCCTTTGGGTCTGTTATCAAGACAGGTATGCCAGAAAACCTGTCACCTTTCTTCGACCTGACGGTAACGACGCCATCAATATCTCCATTCTCAAGAGCACACTTGAGAATAGCAGTGACCGCTCCGCCGGATTCCCCTCTCTCCAATATACTCTCATCGGTTGAGCGAGCAATGAACATATTCTTACTCATTTAACCACCTCAATATTGACTGCACAAACCTTGTATTCTGGCATCCCACATGCGGGATCCAACACGGGATTTGTTATCATATTAGCACATGATTCATAGAAATGGAAGGGGAGGAAAACAAGCCCTTCAGGGACATCATCAGTCACCTGAACTTTCGCTTCAATAGTGCCCCGTCTGGTACTCAACGAGATCTTTGTCCCTTCTCTAATGTTCTTCGCAGCAGCATCCTTAGGATTAACCTGGCAGTAATTCTTTGGGACCTCCGCATGCAATGTCGGAGTCCTACGACTCATGGTGCCAGTATGATAGTGGAATATACTCCTTCCAGTTGTTAGGATGAATGGATATTCCTCATCGGTCAACTCTGCGGGTGGTTTAAAGTCCACAACTTGAAGATGACCTAATCCGTCAGGTGTATTGAACTTCTGTGTGAAGAAAGTAGATGTGCCAGGATGATCCTCCGTTGGACAAGGCCACTGGATGCCACCCAGTGTATTCTCCAGTCTCTCATAGGTCAATCCTTTGTATGGAGGTACGACTCTTCGAATCTCCTCAAAAATTTCTCTCGGTGATGAAAAGTCAAAATGCTCCTTGAAACCCATCCGCTCTGCAACCTGACAGACAATCCACCAGTCAGGCTTAGCCTCTCCAGGTGGGTCAATGAG
>MEHG01000198.1 GCA_001940705.1 Candidatus Thorarchaeota archaeon AB_25 | reverse complement strand
TATGCTCGTGAACTAGCAGATAAACGCGGTTTGACGTACGTAAGCCCATACAATGACCCCATGATAATTGCTGGTGCTGGTACATCGGGTCTTGAGCTTGTCGAACAACTCGGTAACATCGACACTGTGATTGTACCCATTGGTGGTGGAGGTCTCATCTCAGGTATTGCCACCGTTATGAAAGCCATGAGTCCACACACTGAGATGATTGGAATTCAGTCCGAAGCTTCTCCAGAAGTGTATGAGTCCTGGAAGGCTGGACATTGGGTGGATGCTGAGGAATCCGACTCACTGGCTCAGGGTCTTATGGGTGGGGTTGAACCAGACTCCATTACTCTTGACATAATCAATGAATATGTGGATAGGATAATTCTAGTGAGGGAGGAGTCGATTCTAGAAGCTATTCGTATTCTCTATGAAGAGGAGAAACTTGTTATTGAAGGAGCTGGTGCGGCATCAATCGCAGTCCTCCTCGAACGTAAGTCGGAACTCAAAGGAAAACGCGTGATTGCTGTTATCAGCGGTGGGAACATCAGCGAAGATGAAGTGATTTCCTTGCTCTCATGAATGCCTGAGTTTAGTCCCGTGAACCTTCCTCTACAATCCTGATTGTTGCGGCGATTCTGGATATGAATTGACTTTCATTTGGTATCATGCCCACAAATGACAATCGGTTGTTGATTGATACTATAGGTGCTGATGCACCAATGAATGCAGAGAAACCTTGGTCATCCAATACAGTGGTATCACCACTCCCGCGGAGAGCTGCATTCAACCATTCCTTCGCATCATCGACTTTCTCTTTATTGTCGTAGCCCGCCCATCGAATGCATATACTCTCTCCAAACTTGACTTGAGCTTGCTCCAATAAGAGGCTGATTTTTTCCATGGGATCATCAGAGGCTAACTTGATCACAACAGTATCAGTTTTGGAAACATCCATAGATACACCAGATGTTGAAGAATCCCCACATGCGTCTTCGTCCTCCACGACTGGATCTGCTTCAACAATACCAATTCCTGACATTGGAGGAAAAACTGTGATTGTCACTTTCTCTATGCACTCATCATCCTTCATAGCCCTTCAGATACACGGTTTCGGCTATATCTGTATGGTTGTCGTAATTTCAGACAGGCGCAATGATGTCTTTTGGATTCTCCTGAATCACTTCTTCCAGAGTTGATTGTTTTTTAGCTTGATGTTATTTCATTTTGCATTCACTACGTGGGTCGAAGCTGTTAAGTACCAGGCCACTGGGAGTAAACACATTATGGCCTCTAACTATGTGGAGATGTACTAAGATTGAGAGACTTGTTGAGATCAATAATTGACAATGGCCCCAGTGGTGTTCACCTAGAAGTCCGATATCACCAAAGGAAGAAATCCAATGTGCGTGTGGACAAAGGTGTACTCAGAACTGCTGATTCCGATGACTTTGCAGGTGTTGGAATAAGGGCTCTTGTAGATGGTGCATGGGGATTTGCCAGCACTAGCAAGTTGGATAAGAGGACTTTGAATGAAACCGCGAATGATGCTATAACCGCTGCCAAGAATCTGTCTGCAAGTATGACTGAGAAGTATGTTCTTGCTCCAATCAAACCTGTCGAAGGCACATATTCCAATCTTGGTAAAGATCCTCTTTCAGATCATAGTTTCGAGGAACGAGTGGAGCTTGCTCTGGAGTTGGACCAGTCAATGCGGGATTCCGACAAACGGATTAAAGGCACAGTGACACTTCTATCAACTGTTTCAAATCATCGGTATATTCTCAACTCCGACGGCACAGATGCTGAACTGCGCGATACCCGGCCAGAATTCGTTGTTAGACCTGTTGCCTCAGAGGGTGGCAAAATGATGCCTCATCTTCTTGCCCGTGGGATTACTGGGGGCTGGGAAGTTTTTGAGAGGGATTCACTAACAGATACTGCATTACGAGCCGCTGATACAGCGATAAAACTACTCACCGCTCCACTAGCAAAGGGTGGAACACACACAGTTCTGATGGAGCCCTCAGTTGTTGGTATTATCTGTCATGAAGCAATAGGTCATACTGTTGAAGCTGACTTGGTAGCAGCAGGTAGTGCGGCAAAAGGAAAGATTGGGGAAAAAGTTGCGAGTGAACATGTCACAATGATTGATTCAGGTGAAGAGGTTCAAGGAGCGGGTTGGATTGCTGTTGATGATGCAGGTGTTCGAACACGTAAGACTACAATCATTGAGAAGGGCGTGATGAAATCATTCCTTCACAGTCGGTCCTCTGCACACACCTTCGGGTCTGAACCAACTGGAAATGAACGCGCTTTTGAATATGATGTTGAACCATTGATTCGGATGCGAAACACATACCTGTCTCCAGGTGAGTTCTCTCGTGACGAACTTATTGAAGATGTGAAATTCGGATATCTACTAGCATTCCCAGGTGGGGGCCAAGCAGACAGTACAGCCGAGTTCATGTTCTCAGTACCGGAAGCATTCGAGATTGTGAATGGTTCGGTTACGCAATTGGTCAAAAATGTCACAATAACTGGCAATGCATACGATGTGCTATCCTCGGTAGATGGCGTTGGCAAAGATTGGAAATTAGACTTTGGCGCAGGAGCGTGCGGAAAAGTACAATATGCGAAGGTAGACGGCGGTGGTGGTCTTACAAGGGCTACTGCATTAGTTTCAGGTGAGGTCGGAGGTGCATAAAGTGACCGAGGACGTTCTTTCAGTTATTCAGCCTCTTGTTCCCATTGCCGCAAAAGAGGGTGCAGACGAAGTGGAATTGTATGCACTAAGTCGTAGCGAAAAGACGGTTAACTTCCAGACTAGCGCATTAAAGTCTGCATCTGCAAGTAGAGTACAAGGGGTGGGCATACGGGTTCTTGCAAACAAGTCCCTGGGTTTTGCATCTGCGAACTCTTTTGATAAGGGTAGAATCTTAGAAGCTCTACAGGATGCAATATCAATTGCGAAAACAACACCCTCAATGGATCACTACTTCCTATCCACACCTCAGAAAATTAGAAGCGTAAAGGACCTCTATAGTGAGGACACAGCTAGTCTGTCTATGAGTGAAACGATAGAATTCGGTAAAGATCTATTGAAACACATTTCTGAGATTGATTCAAGATTATCCGTTGAATCCGGATTTCTATCATCAAGAGTGGACGATTATGCAATTGCCACCTCCACTGGTATTGAGTCTACTGAGATGAAAGCCGTCCTATTTTGGGAAGTATTTGGATGGGCTGTAGATGGTTCCGATATTGGATCTTTTGACGTTGAAGTTGATTCAGTTGTGTCTGTTAATGACATGAATCTTGAAACTGGAGCCAAGATGTTTGCGCAAAAAGTGCTTCAAAACTTGGGTGCAAAAAGAACAGACGCGTTTAAGGGTACAGCAGTCTTCTCGCCTGAAGCTGCACATGACTTGTTCGAGATGCTCATTACTTCAGCAAAGGCAACAGCAATTCAATCTGGGTCAAGTTTTCTTCAGGATAAACTTGGAGAGAGTATCGCAATCCCAGAATTAACGGTCACTGACAACGGAACAGCTCCTAGGAATACTTCAAGCAGCTCCTTTGATAGAGAGGGAGTCCCACGTGGGTCTTTCCACATTCTTGATTCAGGAGTTTTCAAAGAAGTCCTACACAATACCTTCACAGCTAACAAAGATGGTCTTGCATCTACAGGTCATGCGAGTGGTGGATTTAGGTCTGCACCCAATATCGGAGCAACCAACATTGAATTACACAAAGGTAAGATGAGCTATGATGAGATGCTCTCTGAGGTCGATCGAGGAATCTACATTCAAAGAGTCAGCATGGACCCTGATTTCATATCTGGCGATTTTTCCGCAGTAATAAAAGGCGGGCAGCTGATTGAAAATGGCGAGCTTAAGATGACCCTGAAAGAAATGACGGTCACGGGCAATCTCTTTGATGCGTTGAAAAATATCACGGGAATCAGCAAAGAACAGAAACCTCTGCGAGTACCCACAGAGTCCTGGCTTATTCCATATATCCGAATAGAGAATCTTGACTTTGCATCATAAACTGGTTTCTCAAGAAATTGAAGATTATCGCCCAAGACATGTGCTGGCCGAAGCTGTTAAGCTGTATCAGCAAATTCCAAGAATCCCTATCTCAAGAAAATTGCTGAAGCTATCCTACCAGAAATTTTAGTAAATTAGCTTCTTTGCAATATCATCTTCAAATGTTGACCATATGCGGTTATGCATTCTGCGTCAGAATCACAAGCGCCAAGGCGATCATTATAAAGAAGATAAAAAGTCCGATTCTCCTTCTCTTTTCAATCATTTCCTATACTCCACCACGCTAATGTGGTATATTCTTCTATTCAATTATATATTTTAAGAC
>MEHG01000197.1 GCA_001940705.1 Candidatus Thorarchaeota archaeon AB_25 | reverse complement strand
ATAGTAGATTTGGTATTGCATCATTTCAAAGGAGGTATTGAAAGGAGCGTCGTAAACGCCATTCATTGAAATTCGTAGATTTGTTCCAGACGTGAAATTCTCCCGGTAGATATCAAAATAATCTGTAAATTCGGAGGTGCCAGCATTCATTGCAAGCATAATTTCAGGATTCAAAGCACCCAGATTGTCTGAAACGCTTAGAAAATGCTCATCGATGGTAGCATTTTGTATAGTGCGGGTCCAGAATCGAACCCGATATACATGTTCAGCAAACATATCTTTAAAGATCGGGAATGAATCCAGAAAATCGATGTCATGATCTAATCGGTAGACATAGTGCGTTCCATTGAATTCTGAGGTCATGTCAAGGTAAGCATTATCATCGTACATAATATCACCCTGACTTCCCGTAAGGGTACCATTAACAACTATCCACTCTGACGGGTAGTAATTGTTTGAGTTAATGATTCCGTCAACATCAAAGAATTCAATCGTATTTTCATTATCAACATCATGTAGAAGAGATTCCATCCCTTTGTTTAGTGCCGCTTCCCATTCAACAGGAATGGCAAAATCATGATTATAGATATCTGTTTCATTTGTGTTCAGCCAAAGTCCGACCCATTCTCCCGTACTATCATTCGTCTGGTCACTACATAGGTCCAATGCGACATAGAGATTCCATGGATCTTCATCAAGATACATATAGTTGTAACCATCCGAATTCTCAGGATCGGCATCCATGAACCACTGAACTTTGTGAACAGCATTACTCCACTCATCCGTCGAAAGTTCTCCGTCTATTACAATAGAACTTACAGAGGAAATATGGCTCTCTCTGTTCAAGTTCAAAACAGTGATGCTAGCATTATTCCATGAAGTTCCAATGAAAACAGATGACATCATGAAGAATGCAAAAAGTACTGCAAAAGTTGGTTTTGAATTTCCAATCATCCCGCTAACCACCCATCCACATAGTTCCAGAAACATAAGAATCTGGTGGGCGCTATAGTTTTGTCTTGAACTCTTTACCATCTCTCTTGCACAGTATCTGGACTACGTTCCTGCCCGTGTAGATGCTTCCAGGAACTCCACCTCCAGGAAGTACCCAATGACCAGCCATGTAGAAGTTCTCAAGGCCTGGCAAGGTGCGTGGAACTAGTTCGGTCAGGGTCTTTCTTGTCAACAACCAACCCATTGGTGAGCCCTTGTCATTCAGTGTGTATCTCCATGATGTATAAGGAGTTGCGACGTCGGTGACCTCAATCTGAGATGTGATTCCAGGATAGAAGTCTTCGAGGCGCTTAACAATCTCCTCAGCAAACTGTTTCTTCACAGTCTTGTAATCGTCATGGTTCTGTCGAAGGTCATACCAGTATTCCCAATCTGTTTCCAACATTACCTGAATGACCGACTTTCCTTCTGGTGCAAACGCGTCCCCATAGTTAAGAATTCGGAGAGGAAGGAAGGATATTGACCTTCCGGCATATTCCAGTGGTTTTTTCAAGGTTAATGCAATGAATGGGGGTCCTTTCTCAAACTCTCTATTGACTCCGAAACTCGCGATGAGTATGGGATCAAACGGTTTCCAAGTATCGTATCGCTTCTGGGTCTTGTTATCAACATACTTGCCCTCGAGAAGATCAAAGATAGTACTTCTACCATCAGCAGCAGATACTACAACATCAGCCCTGTGTTCTGTTCCATCTGCTAGAACGACACCAACTGCAATATTGTCTTCTACGATGACTTTCTCAACTGTGGAACTATACTTAATCTGACCTCCTAGAGACTCGTACTTATCAACAATTGATTGTACAAATTCATGACATCCCTTCTTGAACAGACCAAGATGTCCGCCTGCCACGGTTGCGAGAATCATGATTACAAACCAAAATGCTATGTCAGGAGAGAAGGCATTCTTGATGACTGTCCGTAGAATCGGAGTCTTAAGGCCTTCTGAATATCCAGCAGCGGATTTGGAAAACCTCCCAGTGAAATACTTCATGAAACTTCGCATGTTCCACATGTCTTTCACGCCATCAAAGCGGCCCCTAAGCTCTGGTGATGATATGCTCATACCTAGGTCTGTTAGAAGCGGCGAGTCCTTCATCCAATCCACTTCTTTGATGAGCTTTCGGATGTCATCAGCATCATCCGGTGCTATTGCAATGAGGTCCCTCTCTAGTTTCTCAAGGTCTGTCGTGAATTCAACAATTGTGGACCCATTCTCATCGACGAATCGAAGATAGCTATTCATGTCTTCTATCTCATAGGATCCTACGGCACCAATCTCCGAATATACATCGTAGATTGGAGTCCCTGGTTTGTGGCAGATTAGAAAGTGGATGCCCCCATCAATCAGGTAGTCACCCCTTTTCCAGACAGCAGCAACACCTCCAGCTACTGAATGATGTTCGAAGATTTTGATTTCATATCCGTTCATCTGAGCGTAGCACCCTGTCGAGAGTCCAGCCAACCCAGCACCAATAATTATCATTGATTTCTTACTCAAACTGCCTCACCTGCTTCTTCGGTATGGATTGATTCGACTCCTATCATTGAGGATTACTGTCCTTTAGTGTAGATGGAAGGTCAATTCGACCTAGTATTCGGATGGAGGGGATGGTTGATATCACTGCTCCAATTAGTGGAATCACAAAGCTGATGACAAAGGACACCAGGGGCACATAGAAATCCATGACGCTTAGGATTGGAGTCATCAAGGGAAGTAAGACATACCCCAACCAGATTGATGGCGGTACCGATATGATGGTTCCAATTAGTGCAATCAAGAGTATCTCACCCACCATAATACTACGAAGGTTCTTCATTTTGAAACCAATGGCCTCAAGCTGCGCAAACTCAGGTATCCGTTCCATCGTACTGATATTTGCCATAGTCCAGACAACAAGAAATACCATGGCTATACACATGAGAACCAAGAAGTAGAGAATCACATCAAAGAGCGCGAAAATGCCCTTTATCCCCGCATTAGCCTCGGACCAGGTCTGAACACTCTCAACGATGTCACTAGTCCTGACAACTTCAGCTACACCTTCCAAATCTGCGCTAGACTCAACATCGACAAATGCACCTGTCAAGATTGATTCGTTACCCCTCTTTGGTGCATGAGAATAATCCAGAAAAACCACATTGAAGATTGACTTAGCGAATCCAACAACCTCGAATGATTGATTGAATCCACTGAAAGCAATTTCAATCTCATCCCCCACTTGTATACCATGCGTTCCAGCAACCCGTCTGTCCAAGACGGTCTCATTGAGTGAGAGCATATCCCTTCCTTCGACTATGGAACGACCCTGAAGAACCCCTTGAGACTCGACGAAGAGTATCTCAAACGGCTCTTGTAGACCACCCAGCTCTGAGAAGTACGACACTTTGAGAAATCGTTCATAAGAGGCAATCCCAGATGTCACATCCAAGATAGACTCTAGGTCTGATGAATTAGTTGGGTGTCTCAGATCAATCACAAGGTCCCAATGCGAGTAGTTTGTCATATGGACGTCAATGCTGACGAAGATACTATCAACATACAGAATGGAATTCATACTAGTTGTTGAAATGATAGCTATTCCGAGCACCAACATGGCAGTTCTCATCTTCCGTCTGCTCAGACTACGGGATGCATAGCGGAATGCATAGGAAACATCACCAAATCTCTCTGCAATCGACTCCAATCTTGTTTTGGGTGTAGGATTAGGATCATAGTCAAGACCCCGAACGACTTGTACTGGTTCAAGTTTCGATATGCCGCGTATCGGTTGGATGGAGGCAAAAAGTGCAGTGATAGGTGCTGCTAGAATACCCCAGATATAAACGTCAAGCGGGATTGGCCCCCAAACCATGGCCATGTTGAACCAAGTAAAGCTCTCAGCAGTCAACCAAACAGTGATTGGAGTGGCAATAAGAGTCGAAACCAAGCCTGCGAGCAGCGTAAGTCCAACAAAGACAGTTGTGAACCCAACTTCGATTGACCTTGGAGAATATCCAAGAGACATCAAAACACCAAGTGACTGCTTTTGTTCTTCAATAACCCGTCGCACTACAACATAAACAACAACTGCAGACGCCGCCAAGACAATGAGAGCCATAACAGGTGTCATATCACGACCTACATAGAGTTCCTGCATCCCCTCCATTTCGTCAACGAGATCGTATCCTCTGAAAGTGTAGTAGACCTCCTCACTAGAGAACGCATTCAGAACTTGTTCTGTTGCATCACCCTTGTCAGCTCCTTCTTCAAAGATCACAGAGATTTCGTTGATCATTCCTGATTGGCCACTAAGAGTCGAGAGATTTAGGTAATCCATGAACAGCGGTGCAGAAGAACCTCGTTGAGGTATTAGCTGGCGGAAGTTTGTTGATGGTAAG
>MEHG01000196.1 GCA_001940705.1 Candidatus Thorarchaeota archaeon AB_25 | reverse complement strand
TTTACAGTCATAGCTGGACCCGCAAACGTATTCTCGAAACTATAATTCACCCAAGGAAGAAACAGAGTTATGAAATAGAGGGAAACAGGAAGAAGGTTCATTCTACGATTACGATCCTTCCTAATTCCTGCGAAACTATTCTTCATTCCCCCAAGGACCATTAACAAAAGCAACAATGATGCTCCTATCAATCCCAATATCTGTCCCCAATCGAGAATAATCCCCTGAATAGTGAACTGAGGGTATGTGATGGAGATGTAGACAGAAGTTGTCCCGTCGGTTTCCTTGAAAACACCGGCCCTCTCCAAGAAAGGAGCTCCTAATGAAATACTATATACTGTGCTCCTAGGAATGAAGAGATATTCTATTCCTTGTAGTGGAAAATAGCCATTATATCTAGCTACATATGCATTCGTTCCCGCTTGAACGAAAACAATACAATACGCAAAGGAGGGGGATAGATCTATTGATAGACGATATGCGGATATTCTAATTTGGATAGAAATCGAATCTCCAGGTTCAAGTATGAAACTGATATTATACGAATCATCAAGCCAACGATTCCAGGATCCTCCAAAACCATCGTACTGCGTGAACCAACCTGCAATCCACTCGTACTGTCCTGCAGCGAGATAAAGAGTTTCGTTAGAGGTTCGTGGCACAAAAATTGAGGGTTCTGTGGTGCTGCCATTACGAAACAATTCCAAAGCCGGAAAACAACTATATTCTCCATTTACAGTCCTGGAACCTAGTTCACGGAGTGTACTCATATACGGGTTGACCAGAAGACTCTCTCCATCAGGAGAAAGCATTTCAAATGTAACTGGGTATAGGTCTTCATTTGAATCAGCAGTGATTAAAACTTCACCAATTTGAACAGATGACTCTTCAGACGAAGTGATATATACACGCATATTCGATCGAACAATCAATCCGGTAGTAAGATTGTATACTTCACTAGGAGCTATCTTCACAACCAAAGCCCTAGACTCCCCTTCTTCTAGATGTGTTATACTCTCTCCAAGATCACAGTAATCATCATCAGGCCATGCTGTAATATATCCATATAGGCTCAAATTAGCTGATCCTCGAACGATTCTAATGTTCACTAAGAACTTTACTTCCGAATAGTTCTGAAGTGGTAGAGTTGGACTACCGTAGAATCTCGCCATTGAGAGCTGCGAATACGTCCTAGTCAGAGTCACATTACCACTAAGTTCTACATTGACGCCAGAATCGTCATTATGGATTTCACTATGCTGACTATCATAGTACCAGTCTGCACTTGGATCATTGACAGTTCCATTATAGACTATAATCTCTCTTTGAGCAGTACAAATGGTCTTACTAACCGTGTATCCTGTTGTTCCAGCCATTGGAGTTTCTTGTACAATTACTATAGGTTCTCTTGTTTTGTACATCGATGAAACTAAGGGGGTAATTAGGATGAGAACTAATGAGAAAAGGACTATTGCCTTCTTAATGCTCCCTACATTGTTTAGAATATATCCCACTACAACCACAAATTGAGAGTCATCTCTGCAACTAATTAGTGTTTATACACTTGTAGAATTTGCAGATTGTCTATTTCAGTGGTACATAGGCTGAAGACTTTGTAGCACCGATTCCGGGATTTCCATGTTTTACGGCTTTGTTCGTAATACTGAACTCTCCTAGAAGATGTCCGATCATCTGAGGGATGATCTTGACACGGGTGAAGTCCTTGCCGTTGTGAACAGCGATAGTCAGGTCGACCATCTCAGGAAGAATGACCATGTCACGACAATGAGTACGAACGACGACATCCTTCCCCTTCCTCTGTTGCTTTCGTGCAGCCCTGAGATTCATGAGCAGTTTCTTCTGTCGAGGGGGTAGGCCGCGCTTGAGGGTCCTTCTCCTGCGTGTTGGGAGTAGCTCGATGAGCGAGTCCATGTTCATCTTAGCCAGCTCTGACAGGGGATGCCCGCGGTACATTGGTTCGCCTTTCTGTGACATGTTATCACCAATTGTGATATACGGAGTCGATTGTCACGACTCACAACTGTGCTCAAGCCGAGAGGTGTCAATTTAAGCATTGCGTACTGGCCATCATTCTGGATGATGAATTACATTACCATCGTGGTCTATCATGCCTGCTTTCCGCATTGCCACTCTGACCCAACCCATGGCTGACTCAAGACCGGGGTCTCTTATCAGAGCTAGTTTAGCAAGTCGAACAGCCTCCTCCCATCGTTCCAATTCATAGTTGACCTCTGCCATGTTGGCGATGGCTAAGGGTTGTCGCTCCTCTCTCTCTAGGGCTTTCTCAAAGCTCACAAGAGACTCCTCTAGCAGTTTCAACTTTCTGAGCGTCACTCCCATATTGAAGTGTGGGATAGGGTTCTTTGGATCTAATGCTGCAGCAGTATCAAGTAGCGCAAGTGCATCCACTGTCTGTGGACTATCTCTTGTGGGGGTTTCCTGTACCTCCATGAGGGCAACAGCCAGCGTGATGTAAGCATTGATGTACTCAGGTTTCTTCTCGATAATTATTCTGAGTGCTGTGATTGCTTCCTCTACTCTTCCCTCATTCAGCAGTCTTGCTGCATTTCTATAGTCCAAATCCTTTGTACGTCCAAAGAGGGGCATTTGAAAACACCGACTCAAGAATTCCACAACAACTCTTAAGTCATGACCTACTTGCACTATGCTCCGAGCGGACTCGTCATGAACAAGATGTTTGGGACAAACGGTATCCGAGGTCTCATCAATGAGGAGCTTAAGGTAGATTTGGTCCTAAATCTTGGACGGGCAATAGGTTCTGTACTAGGACTTGGTCAGATTGCTCTTGCCCGTGTATTTCAACACAAAGGTGAAAGTACCAATCCCCTCTGACAAGAAAGAGGCCATCCTCCAAGCTCTTCGTGAATTTACTCAAGACACTGAGCGAATAACCATGGATGGGGTAAAGATTCTATACGATAAGGGTTGGATTCTCATTCGCCCATCAGGCACTGAACCACTCTATCGAAGTTTTGCTAAGGGACTTACCCAGGAGGAGGCAGACAGACTCTGCAAGATTGGGATTGACATGATCAACAAGGCAATCAAGAAAACAAGTACCACATAGACGACTCGCTAAAATGTCAACTATCCACAAAATGATATGATAGGGCCTTTCGGCCCCGTCTACAAGTTGCAATCGATATGATTACTCTTCAGCCTTCTCTGCAACTTCTTCTTCATCAAAGTCGAAGTCCTCAAGCGGCTCTGGAGCTGGAGTGGTGAGCATTGTCCAACCAATCCACATCGCAATGACCATGATCAGAACCACGCCCAGATAAATTGGTAGTTGTACTAGGAACGCTGGGTCTGGCCTGAAGAAGGGTGCAAAACCACCGAAGGTATTGTTAACCCAGGTCACAAGGTCTGGGAACAGCTGAAGGATAACTAGCCCCCAAGTGTAGTATAGTAGCACCAGCAGGGCGAAGATGAAGATAAGGGCACCAATTGCCTTTTCTTTTCCGATCGTGATTACTCTCCTCTATTTGTTAAAGGAACTAGTTCGGTTAGCACTTGCCCACTAATAAAAGGATTACGTACTGTTCGTATCCATGTCACTACAAGCAGAAGATGAATGCTGGAGATGGATACAACAACCGGAATCGGCATTCTTTTGGGGCAGTATAACACGAGAATCAACAAGCAGTTTGGTTGGTTTGAAGGTTATGACTACTAGTGGAATATCATCCGATCTTGAGTTTCGAAAATGGATTCTTCAGCAGCCAGAGGGCAAGACATTGCTGAGGTGCTACCAGTGTGGGAGGTGCACCAGTGCTTGCCCTATCGCTGCGATTGACGAATCTTTCAACCCTCGACTCTTTCTTGAGAAGCTAATCTTGGCTGACGAATCACTAGCTGAGGAGCAATTGATTTGGACTTGCTTGACCTGTGAGCAGTGTGAAGTCAGATGCCCTGAGCATGTGAAGATACCAGAGATACTGGTACTTGCCAAAGTAAGAGGATTGGTTTTGGGCAATACGCCTCAGACTGCACTGGATCGAGCTCGAGCCATTCTTTCGGAGGGACGTACAATCCTAGTTAGCGAATCTATGCTCAAGACCCGTGAAAAGATGGGACTGCCAAGTCTTGGGACTCCTCCAATCAAACAGCTTAGTAGAATCCTCAAGGAACTAGGGACTGCTGAACGGCTTGAATCGGCTGAGTCTAGATATGGGGGTGTCGAGGATGAGTAAGTCAATGGAATACACCTACTTCCCTGGTTGTACCATCCCCTTCAGACTTCCACACTTCGAGCTCACCATGAGAGAGGTCTTGAAGAAGCTGAATGTAGAGCTAATTACAGAGGAGGGGCACACATGCTGTCCTGAACCCACCACCTTCCCCGGTGTGGACATCGAAGCCTGGTTGACGGTAGGCGCACGAAATATCGCAGTGAGTGAGTCTAGCAATCGAGATACAATGGCTCTA
>MEHG01000195.1 GCA_001940705.1 Candidatus Thorarchaeota archaeon AB_25 | reverse complement strand
CTACTATAATGACACGACAAATATTGCACAGAGAACAGTTTATCCATTTGCAACAATCAGAGACTACGATATCGCATGGGCATTTGGACCAACAGAAAACAATGCCAGTGACCATCGCTCATTTGAGTTCAAGATCCCAAAGAGTGAGCTTGAAGGATATGAGATGGACACTCCTCTCGGTATCATAGCTGGAGGCTATGGAACTCTAGCTTCATGGCCTGGCACTCATCGCTGGGTCTTAGCAGGTAGTATACATACTGGGATACCTGAACAAATGTCGCAAGAGTACCTAAATTATACAATGCCAATGAAGGGTTGGATCCCACCGGGTGCTCCAGCATTGGATGCCATATCACCAAATCCAGATCCTGATGGCAATATACTTGTCAACTGGAATGATGCAATTACTGCAGAGAACTGGACTGTATACAGGCACTCTAGTCAAATCACAGACGCAAATCTAGAATCTGCTACTGAGATAGCCTCTGGTCTTACTGAAAGTCAGTATAATGACACAGGAATATCCGAAGGGACTTATTGGTATGCTGTTGAAGCGTTAGATGAGTTTGGTTACTCATACTTGTCAAATAGTGTAAGTGTGACCGTGGAGTTTCCTGCTACAACTCCACCTCCAGACGGCCAATTATGGATTCTAATCCTTGGTGGAACTGGAGCTGCGATTTTAGTATTTGTAATCATTATCATGGCACGTAAACGATGATTTCACAAGAAACGAAAATCCCTGGGTTGTTACAGCTCAGGGTATTTTTTACTTTCTTCTATCGTTTTGCCATAAATCCGTCGAGTCGATTCATTGCTTCTTCAATCATCTCTGGTGGTGGAAGGAACACACTTCGGAAATGTCCAGCACCGTATTCCTCGCCAAATCCACGACCCGGAACAAAAACGACACCAGTCTCAGCTAGAACCTCCAAGACGAACTCGTAGTCATCCTTCCATCTGTCACGCAACTCAATCTTGGGCATGATATAGAATGCAGCTTCGGGGAGTCTTGTTGAAATTGAGTCAATCTCATTGAGTCTCTTGTGAATCAGGTCTCTTCTCAATCGCAGGCGGCTCATGGTTTCCTTCAGATGACTTCCATCACCGGCGAGTGCTGTTGCGGCCGCGATCTGTGCAGTGGCATTCACACAAATTCTGATTCTAGCTTGACGGATCATTGCATCATAGAGCGGGTCAAGCTCCCCATTTGTGTCATTGAAATACGCATAGCCGACTCGCCATCCGGGCGCAAGATACACTTTGCTCACACCATTAAATCCAATGACCGGGACATCTCCGGCGATGCTGACCATTGGAGTTTGTGGCTCATCATATGTGAGCTGGTCGTAAATCTCATCTGAGATAAGGGGCAATCCATGTTCACCAGCTATTGCTACAATCTCTTTCAAGGTCTTCTCATTGTACACTGACCCGGTGGGATTGTTTGGATTGATGACGAGAATTCCTACTGTCTTGTCGGTGATCTTCTTTCTCATGTCATCGGTGTCAGGATTCCAATCATCCTCCTCGATGGTCCTGTATGCCACTGGTATGCCACCGAAGAATTTGACGTAGCTTATGTAGGGGGGATATGAGGGTCCTGGTACTAGAAGTTCTGAACCTTTCTCCACGAGAGCACCGCACAGAAACTGGATTGCCTCAGAAACCCCCGCTGTGACAATCATTCTATTTGGGTCGACGTCAATCCCATTGACTCGCTTCTCTTTCTCAGCAGCAGCAGTCCGTAGTTGTTCCTCCCCATCTGAAGGCGAGTAACCATTCCAGCCATCCTGTGCAGCTTTACAAATCGCATCCACCATGTACTGAGGCGTCTTCCAATCGTACTTGATAGGGTCTCCAATGTTGAGATAAAGAGGCTTCTCTCCTGTTCTCTTCTCATACTGCATTGCTGCAACTACGATGTCACGAATTGCGTATTGGAGATTTGCTGCACGTGGTGTGATGTCTAGTTTCATCTTTACCCCTGTTTGTGCTGCGTAGCAACCATCGTATATTGTTTGCTATCAAAACAAGACTATGCAGTATTATTACGTTTCATCTGAGCTAGAAGTTCTGCCTCATCGACTGACAGTTTCTCTTCAGTAAGGAGTTCTGTTAAAATCTCAAGATACTGATTGTTGAGCCTGAACCCATCGCCCTCAACAACTCGTACCGTGGCTCGATGATTCCAATCTGCATCAGGATCATCCACAGAGTGCAGGGTAACAACGTAATTCTCACCAGCTCGCGCCATCATCAATCTCACATTGTCGTAGGTGAGTCCCCTCATCTCGCTGCCAATTGACCTTTGAGCATAGGCCTGAATCGCGGACATGAAAGAGCCAAACAATTCCTGATTGACTCTAATATCTTCAAGGCCTACAGAGGCTTGACGAATGCCTGCTTCATCAAAAACGATTATACCCTTCAAGGTAGTGACAACCAAAGTATACTCTCACACAATTCTTAATGAAGACCTGTATTATGGGTACTTAGTATAGCCCTCGTCAGGTTCCTGCAAGTTACTGCCCGAGTAGCTCGCCAACTTCTCGAGCGTATTTTCTCATTTGAGTGACTGCGAGACCCATAGATGTCAAGTCTTTTGCAGAGCCCATAAGCAAAAATTCACCTGCATGCGAGAGAACTACAAAACCATCCTTGCCTCGAACGACAACTTCGTAGAGTTCGTCTAGACCAAGTTTTGTAGCGGCCATATCCCCGGTCATAAGAAGTGCAGCGCTTACTGCAGCCATGAGATCTGGGTCAGCATCAGAATCCTCTGTCGCGAAATACGCAAGTTTGACTCCTTGCTTGCTGACGACAGCTATTGCGTCCAGGTCTGCATAATTCGTGAGACCCATCAGTAGCTCAACAAGTTCCTTTTCCTTTACCGGATCGAGATGAGATGACATTTAGATTACCTCTTTTCACGTGATTTTGATCATTTGGCAACTAGCTTCTTGCCTTTTGTTTTCCCTTTCTTCTTTGGATCAGCCGTTGGTTCTTCTTCTAGCTCCGATCTGAAGAAGCTGATGAGGTCGCCAAGACGTTCCTTCATCTCAGCTTTGATTGGGCTTAGTATTGCATCAGGAGTCCCTTTGAGTAGCTCAATTCCTAAAACTCTTCCGTCTTTAACAATGACTCGAGGAATGAAACCTTCAGCCATGAAAGTGCCTTCCGGTGGATCCTTCACCTTTTCGAATTTCCGCTCTATCTTCTCCTGTCCAAAGACCGCAATCTTGTGCTCGGCAACTGTGAAGAGTTCATTGTAGACAATCAATAATTCCCTCTGATAGCCCTCTGGTGGGTCTACTGATTCGAGCTCAGTGATCATCGCATCAATTTCTCCAGCTGCAGCTTTTGGAGCTGCTGTTGTGGGTGGTCTTGGAGGAGGTGCTGATGTGGTTGGTCTTGGTGCAGTTGTTGCAGGTGGTTTTGGTGGAGGAGCTCCAGCGATAGGCTCTGGCTCTGCATGTTTTGGAGTCGCTGGTTCTGCAGCTGCTTCTGGTTTTGGTGGCGTTGGAGGTGGTGCTTTTTCACCAGGTTTCAAGACTCTCGTTGCTGTTGTTGTTCCATCCAAGGCTGTAAAGAATGTGGGCGGTTCCTCGCCTTCGTCTAATGGCCGTACTTTAAAGTGAAAGCCATACTCAGTCCTCAGATTGGTTGCAACTCTAGCACCAATGAATTTCCTTCTGATCCCAGCTTGGGTCCCCTTCCATAGATAGATACTCTTTGTTTCATCATCTACAACGCAAACTACCTTGGTTGATTCAAGATCATCCTTAGTCAGCTCGACCTCATTCAGGGTCCCGTCTTCCAAAACCTCGTAGCCCACTACCATATTCAATCACTACGCTACTCGTTAAACATTTACTGCTAGATAATATGGTATCTAGCCAGCGTGTTGGTTATTCCCTTTTTGTGCTATATGATTGTTATTGTGCTAGATACGATGCTTGAATCTCGCGCGAATAGATGTGAAGAAGGCTTATGAGTCAGGTGCACCTACAATATTCGGTTGTTCGCGATGGAAGAAACACAGACGTATACTAGTCCGTATAAGCAACAATTCGATGAGACTGAGGATCTCAGTATAGGCAAACTCATACTTGGTCTTGCTGTATCAACATTGATTATGCTAGGTACAACCTGGGGGCTATTGTCTCTGCTGAACTTCTCAGGCGTGTATAGTTTTGATCCATCAAGGTTTCTTCCTTATACGATGTATATGTTAGCCGCCTCAGTAGGTTCCATAGTTCTCGCACTCATCTTGTGTGGAATCTTGATCAAGTGGCCCCGAACCGTAAGTCTCCCGCTTAGTATTCACAGATACGCAAAACGACATGCAGGGGACTATTTCATGTCGCCCGAGCCAGAAGATGAGAATCTCAAATCCGCATTTCGACGGTCTCTCTATGGTTCAGTCCTTATTGTTGGGATTGCACTAACAATCCTTGGATTCGAATTGATGGCTAATGTCGATGCCGGCGAACTGATCGATATTGGC
>MEHG01000194.1 GCA_001940705.1 Candidatus Thorarchaeota archaeon AB_25 | reverse complement strand
AGAAAGACCTCGTTGTTTGGAACCTCATGGGAATGCTCCGTTGGGGCGAAGTCGAGGTTGCAGGTGAAGAGGAGCACGAGATGGTCTACAAACTGAAGGAGGTCTAACTTTGGCAGAACCAGTTTCTATTGCAATGGGACAGGGTAGCTCCTGTTGGGGATGCTTCCAGAGTCTGGTCGACATTCACCTGAACCTAGCCACCGTTCTTCCAGCGCTCGAAATAAAGTACTGGCAGGCTGTTGCTGACTTCAAACTTCACCACCTTGAGAGCTATGAAGACAAGTCGATAGTCGTTGGCCTTTACGAAGGAATGGCCCGGACCGAGGAAGACATTCATCTTCTCAAATTATTGAGACAGAAATGCCAAGTGTTGATTTCATTCGGCTCTTGTTCATGCTTTGGAGGTATACCTGGACTTGCCAACTTCTCTGACATTGAGGAGTGCTATGATGTCAAGTTCCGCAATAACGCCACAGTGACAGAGGGTGTGGTTCCAAGTGAGAACCTTCCCGGTATCGCTCCCGTGGTGAAACCCAATACATCCTTTGTTGACTTTGATATTTTCTTACCTGGTTGCCCACCAACGTCCAAACTAATTCTCACTGCAGTTACTAAGCTACTTGCAGGAGAACCAATCGAACTCCCACCACACACAGTGTGTCACTACTGTGACCGCGAGAAGAAAGAAACTCCTATTGAAAAAATTCTTCGCCCCTATGAAGGGATTGCAGACCCCGACAGATGCTTGCTTGAACAGGGATACATCTGTGTTGGTTCCTCAACCTGGGGATTGTGCGAGGGTCAGTGTGTGAACAAGGGAGCCACCTGCAGAGGTTGCTTCGGACCACCTCCGCCAATCATGCAGGACCATGGTGCCAACTCGATGGCTATGCTTGGCACATACGCTCCTCTTCCACCTGAGGAGATAAAGGAGCAGGTCATAGATCCCCTGGGCATGTTTTACAGATTCGATTATGCCACTAGTAACTTGGGAGAAATAAGAATTAAGCGCGAGGAGGCCAAAAGCAAATGACAGAAGACAAGACAATCCGAATCGACCCCGTGACTCGACTCGAAGGACATGGTTCCCTCACGATAAAACTTGGAAAGGATAACAAGGTCAAAGATGTACAGTTCAATGTGAACTCCACCAGATTCTTTGAGAAGTTCCTTGAAGGTCGCCCAATGGAAGAAGCTCCCAGAATCGCTCCAAGAATCTGTGGCATCTGCCCAATCCCCCACCATCTTGCATCAGTGAAAGCAGTTGAAGCAGCATGGGATGTGACTCCAACTCCAGCGGCAATAAAACTTCGGAGATTGATGATTGAGGCGAAGCAGTTCTCCTCACATGTCATCCACTTCTATGCTCTTGCTGCTCCAGACTTTGTCTATGGACCTTTCGCAAATCCAGCTGATAGGAATGTTGCTGCAGTCCTAAGAGACTTACCGGATGTTGCAGTACAAGCAATCAAGATGATGGAGTTTGGCCAAGAGCTGATCAAGACTGTTGGTGCCAAAGCGATCCATCCAACAACTGCGATTCCAGGTGGCATGCTCACATCTCTGAAGGAAGAGGACCGTGACTTCTTCCTAGGACGACTTGAAGAGGTTCAGCAGCTGACTCTGAACACTGTTGACCTGGCAAAGAAGGTAGTGACTGACTACTTGGATGTCATTACAAAGGTCGCAGTCACTCCTACATACTACATTGGTCTCTCTAACAAGGGGACACTCGACATCTACGATGGTACTGTTCGTGTGATGGACACAGAGGGGAATATCGTTGCTGACTTCGAACCGAAGGACTACACTAAATACTACGGTGAACACGTAGCAAAGCACAGCTATGCAACTCATATCTACTACAAACCAGCTGGATACCCCGAAGGTATCTGGAGAGCAAACACTCTGGCTCGATGCAACGTGAACGAGAGGATGGCAACACCACTTGCTGACGCAGCTCTCAAGGAGATGCGTGAGTTGGTCGGAAGACCATCACATCACACATTCGCATTCCATTACGCTAGGATTGTAGAAACTGTTCAAGCCTTCGAAGCGATTGCTGGACTCCTGAACGATCCCGATATCTGCAACACCGATGTGAAAATCTCTGACGTAGAACCAAAAGCTGGAGAGGGTGTTGGGATCGTAGAGGCTCCACGTGGAATTCTACTGCACAACTATGTGTCAGACGAGAAAGGAATGCTTACTAAAGCCAATCTGATTGTTGCGACCAACAACAATATTGCTGGTATTGAGAAGAGTCTCATGACCGCAGCAAAACAGATCTTTGAGGACAAGGCCCATGAGAGCCTCGTTCTTCCCGAACCAATGGTAAAACGATAATGGTGCAAAACATGACAGAAGAAATACCTGAAGGACTGCTCAACCTCATCGAGATGGTTGTGCGGTGCTATGACTGCTGACTATCCTGCGGCGCTCATTTCGTTATTGTTGACGATGAGGGTCGCGAGATTGTCAGGAAGGAGCTTGTGACCGGCGGCGGATGAAGGCACGGCCGTAAACTAACGGGCCGGGTCTGACACACCCCGCAAGGGTGCGCTGGTCGCACCTCCTTCCATCCTTTCTCTTATAGCTGTATTCATTGAAATCTTTCTCTTTATATTACCAGAAAGTGCCAATCCACTCATGCACTCCATTGATGAGAACAAAATTCAGATAAACACTAGAGGGAGGTTTCAATGTTGGAGAGTTTGATGTCATGAACGAGTTAGAGCGTTATAGTCCTGTAATCAAACGATTTCAACGTAGATTGAAGAACTATGTTGAGAAAGGTCCCACTCCTGGTGCTACTATGTCTGTTGTCACAAGTGCTGGTCCCATCTGGTCTGCGGGATTCGGCCATCGTGACTTAGCGAAGTCAGGGATGGTTGATACACAAACGATCTTCCAAATAGGCTCTACTACTAAGTTCTTCACTGCTCTCTCATTCATGTTAGCAGTTCAGGATGGTCTTGTCGCCCTTGA
Organism: Candidatus Thorarchaeota archaeon AB_25; assembly: GCA_001940705.1. Lineage (GTDB taxonomy): Archaea > Asgardarchaeota > Thorarchaeia > Thorarchaeales > Thorarchaeaceae > SMTZ1-45. Next base: position 1,542 of record MEHG01000194.1, on the reverse strand, counting down.
TGACAGTGTGATTGACTACTGGGCTGAGTTTTCGATTAACTCCCGACACGGACCAAAGGAACATGAGAAGATTACGTTCAGACATCTCCTTTCGCACAGAGCTGGTCTTCCAAGAGAGCCACGTATTGGAGGGAACTTTGGTAATGAAGAACCCTATACTTTCGAGGAGGCTGTTGAATCAGTAAGTGCATGCTGGATGATTGCTCCAGTAAATGATCGATTTTACTACTCAAACATTGGAATGGACATTGTAGCATACATACTTCAGCATGTTACTGGAATGACATACCCGAATTGGACAAAGAAGAAATTGGGTGCGCCTTTGGGTATAACTTCACTTCGTCTTGGAAGTGGTGAGGCTCTCAAAGAAGACAATGTTGCAATAGGAACTGAAACTGGTAGACATGAGTGTGAGTTTGGTGCCTCCGAGGACTACGGTTGTGGAGATGTATGGATTGGTCAGGATGACCTTGCTAAGGTGCTAATACTTGCTCTGAATGAAGGCAGGTATAATGGCAAAACTGTACTCGGAAGAAACTTGTTTCGCCAGATTATTCGACCACATTTTGTCAAGGATAGAGGTTTTAACTACGGTCTCGGTGTTGACATCTATGGAGGATTCAACCCTAGAATTCTAGGACATGGAGGAGGTTCCATTGGATATGCAAGCACGTTCTACTGGATTCCTGACTATGACATTGGAGTGAGTGTTCAGACTAACAGGGAAGATTACTCTGGCGAGAAAAAGAATCCGCATAATCTAGGACTGGAGATACGAGAGCAGCTTCTCAAGACGCATAGTGTATCACTGACTCGTAAACAACCACAAGAGTTCCTCCAAGAATATGTAGAGGCTCCTCTGATAGACGACATTTCAAAACTCGCCGGGTTCTATGCAGGTCTCTGGAATAACACTGTTCTTGTAACTTACAAAGATGGGAAGCTCTATTGGCATGATCAGTGGGAGCTCACTCCAAAGGAAAATGGATTCATCCTTCCATCAGGAAATAGTGTGAGATTCAACTTCAAATCAAAGAAATCCCGAAGTCCGTATAGTGTCACATATGTTGGTGCTAGATACCCTGTGGCTGAGCTCAATATGTTTCGAGTTACACCTAAGGAGCCAACACCAAATGCCCCTCCTCTTGACTCAGAACAGACTGAGATGTTACCAGGGATATACAAAGCCACCTACTATGGGATTGAGCCAACCTTCAATCTTGCCAAGGTCGATGATGGTCAACTCTATGTTCAGACTATTTATGGTATTCGACCCGTTTACCCTCATGAATCAGTCAAAGGATTGTGGTTCCTTCCTAAGGGAGAAACTGTCACCTTTGATGGCAAAGATGAACTCTGGGTCGAGAACTGTCGAGGTGTGAAATGGGTCGATCCAGTAACAGAACTCAAGATGCTGGTTGAAACCAATCCAGGACATCGATTGCTTCAGAAGTGGGTGCTTAGCCAGATTGCATCTCATCTCGCAACTCTAGGTCGCAAGAAAGAGGCAAAGGAAGTTAGAACAATCAAGAACAAGATCTA
>MEHG01000193.1 GCA_001940705.1 Candidatus Thorarchaeota archaeon AB_25 | reverse complement strand
CCCTGCACGGGTCATTGCAGTTAAGATAATCAGAAACTACTGGTACCTCAACGCCACATCTGAAACACCAAAAGGTGGGTATCCCTCCGGAAGGGATGCAATGAAAGCAGCAGAGATGGACGAACAGAATCTCCGACTCCTTGAACGATTCCTAATTGCTGAAGCAGGAGCGGATCATGTCAAGGATGTTCGAAACTGGAAGCCGGACCTCAAAGGCGAGGCTGCGGATGTTCTTGGTCTAATCGGTACTGTTGCAAAGAGATGGTCATGAAGCGTTCGTCAATCTTATTAAACACGCAAATTCCAGAATTTATTAGGCGAGAGAACATTGGAGAAGCTTCGTCAAAGACTCAAATGGGACCAATGGCCGGAGTACGGGAAGACAGGCTTCTTCATATTGATTATCGTCGTGGCCACGTTTGGTGGGTATGGAGTGTTCATGGTTGCAATGGGGACCCCATCACCTCTTGTCGTAGTAACTAGTGATTCGATGGAAACGACTCTTTCACGAGGTCATCTTCTTATTCTTCAATCACAAGCCCCTGAAGATATCAATGTGGGAGAAATCATCGTATACAATGCGGACTGGCATACTCAAGCACCTGTGGTGCATCGTGTTATCCAACGAGACTACGTTGATGGAGAGTATAGGTATTATACTCAAGGAGACAACAATAACCAGCCAGATCCATTATATCGGACCTATGATGACATCGTCGGAGTAGTAGTGTTTGCGATCCCATGGATCGGAAACGTCACGTTATTCTTACAAACACCAGGAGTCTTACCTGTTGTACTTGTACTTTTATTGATATTAATCATCATTCCCGAGTTCCTACCAAAGAAAGATGAAGAAGATGAGGAGATTGAAGGAAAACTCGACCCAGAAAGTGACGCACTCAACGCCTAAAAGGTGGTTCTTCTAATTCAAAAGCCATGGCCCTTCGAAGAGGTAGAAGATATTCGAGCTTAGTTGTTATTTCAGTCCTAATGGCAATGTTCATGGCACCTACAATTCTGGATAACGCCGCCGCTTCAAGTATTGATATCATAGATTATGATTTGGAGGGCATCAATGCAGGTACTTCTCAGTATTACGTTCTCTGGGTTCATGGTGTAAGTCCCGTACAATTAGAAGTCAATGCATCAGTCCTTGAATTTGTAGGTTCAACTGGATTTCCTCAGCTTTCTATCGAAGTCTTCGATTATGATGACTATTCATACAACACTGGTGCTCTTGCCAGTTGTGGAACGAGTGATAATTACACATGTCGATTGAATTATGAAGCATCAGGTCAAGACAAGTATGTTGTTGCTGTGAAGAATCTCGACCCTGTGGATGATGCAGTGTATAACATCACCTTTTCTTCACCGGTTAGTATAGATTTTCAGTACACATCCATCTTTGAGATTGATGATATTGTCGACCCACAAGCAAATACACTTTCAATCACATATTTTCATAGTACTAACCCATACCTCTTCCGATTCGAGGGCAGTGGAGATTCACGCGTAGTAGTGGAATACTCCTCCTTAAGCACAACGGATGAACTATACTTCATGATCTACAACAAAGGTAACACTACAGATTTATTCGTAGGAATTCTCGGATTGCCTTACATTGAACCCTACCCATCATTAACTGCTTTCATCATTGATTTCGAGGACGTTGGAGAAGAGGACAAGGAGGTCCTCTACCTTTGGACTATCTCCAATTATTCCTGTAGTGGTATTTTCTCTTGTGAGAGCGGACATAGGTATAACTTTTGGATAGGCCTCGGTTATTGGAGACCAGATTTGTATGTGTTCTTTGACACCTTTGGTGATGAAGAATTGAACTTTGAACCGGAATTTATTGCAGAAAATCTCGAAGGAATGGTTTCGTTGAGGTTATCGTTCACAGACCCCTGGCTAGAATATCGAGACCTTCAGCGAGATATCTTCAATTATTATCTAGGTATTGGAGGACTTGCAGCTGCAGGAGGCGGAGTTTTTCTGTTTTCAATTTGGTACTATCGAAGAAGGTATCACTAACCAAACAAGCTATCAATAAGTCCTGTGAAGGATTCTGCATATCCATGCGGTAGAATTCCATCACTCGTTTCACGGACAAACAGAGTTGCGGTCTCCTCATCAAAACGTAGAGTGAGCATCGTACTTCCAATCTCTTCGGAAAGTGCTTCAAACTTGGCACCCTTTGTAGCAGTTGGTATTGCAATCACCGCAGCCTTGACAGCATCAGCATCAAGAACCTTCTTGAGACGTTTTGCTGAATAGAAAGCGGAGACTCCTCCACTACGATTCCAGTCCTTCACATTAGGCAAGTCAATTCCAACATATTGTGTGGTGTCATCTTTAGTCAGCTCGACTATTGCAGCCTGCTGCTTCTGTGTTCCCGCTCCTGAAACCTGTAGTTCAACTTCAATTCCAAGAGGCTTCGCAGCCAAGGTGAGTGCATCTATTATGGAGTCTAGCACAACTGTAGCTGTCAACCGGATAACGTAGTCTTCCTGCGGTGTGACCTCCACTTCTTTCTTGTCAAAAATAATCTCATCCAATCGAGGAATCAGATACCGAATTGCCTCACGGGGAACACCTTCACTTTTATTGAAAGCTGCATCTATGTCTTGTTCTGTATAAGGGAATAACGAATCGGGGGGTGACTCAATATTTTGCTGCTGCCAGTACTTGGACATGGTTTCTGTGACAAAAGCGGTAACATCATCCCTTGTGAATGGTTTTAGATGTACTGGACTCTCCATCCGAGATTTTGTAGGTCCATCGGCGATAGCGTATATTCGATCCCAAATTTCAGTTAAGCAGGAAGCTACGATCACCACATTTTTCGTTTCATTGTAGAGTCGTTTCAGGATTTCCAAGAAATAGCGTTCAGCCTCTTCTCCATAGGCATTGTATGGGCCTTCCATCTCATCTACGAATAGAACAATGGGTCTCTCAGAACCTTCTGTCAATAACTTGAGCATGGCTAATGTGACATCATCCTCTTCTAGGATTGTCCGAATCCCTAGTCGCATAAGCTCTTCATCACTGAGGGCATCACCGAGTAACCACCTTCGTGAGAGGTCTCTTGTAGCAGGATCGAGACGATATCGGAGTAATGCTTTGACAGCATCAGAAGAGATTCCGGGATAATCTACTATGAGTCGCTCCATCGCATACGTATAGTCGTATATCTCATGAGTTACTCCTTTCAAACCACCAAACTTCGAGATTAGCATGTCAACTGTTTCTTCGAACAACTCATCCCCTGCTTCATCCACTATGCATGTATGAAGATGGAGGGGTATCCGTATTGGAGCTGGTGGTGATGGGACATACACAGCAAGGAAATTGCCTGCTGCAAAAATATCCTCCTGTCCTTTGATCACCCAATAGAGGTGTGTCTTCCCCATTCCAGCAGGACCAAGGATTGGTTGGAGCCTACATGTGTGATCCTTCATCGTGAACCTGGCAACACGCCATATTGCTCGGTCTGCATCTTGATGAGGTCCAGGAATGTCAACATCATCGGGAGTGTCACCTCTAGAAACATATCTCCTCAGGGGAGGGTCTTCTCTCAGAACTTCTAGATATAGCTGAGCATCAAAATCGTCTGGTGTGTCACTAGGCGGAGTAATCACTAATACCTCCTCACGCAGATTGCCTTTCGATTCGAAATGATTTGAATGTACCGAAGTCAATAATCATATGATAATAGTTGACAAATATTATTGAGAGTCTTTGAAGGTTCCATCAGGGTATTTTTCTATGAACTCCTTTCGGAGGATGTCCATGATTAAGAGATCCTTGTGTGCTCCATCCATATACTCAGTTTCACGGAGAAGTCCAACACGCTTGAATCCAATCTTCTCATAGACTTCAATCGATCGTTTATTATCTTCCATGGTGTCAAGGTAGATGCTGTTCAACCCGAGAATTTCAAATCCTACTCCAAGTAGCACGAGCATAGCATCCGTCCCGTAACCTTTCCCTCTCTTCTCAGGATTGTAGATTGAGATACCAACCTCTCCGCGATTGTGTGGAAGTCTAAGATCTTCAATGCGTGCGACACCAAGGAACTCCTTGGTCCCTTTCTCTTCAACAGCGAGATAGAGATGTCCGTCTCTCCAAGGACTCCAAATCGAAACCTTCTGCAACCATTGTTCCATGCATCTTCTAGACCTGACTATTGGCGGACCCAAGAACCTCCTAAGTTCAAGAGTGTTATAGAACTTTAGGATGTCATCGAGGTCTGACATCTCCAGTGCACGAAGACGGACAAGTTCTCCTGTATACATACTCCTCTCTGTATCGTCGTCTCTGATAAAGATGGTTCATCAAATCCGGAATCCTTAACATTTGCCTGTTAATCCATTTCTGTTTAATTCATTGAGGTGAATATGGTTGTCAACTGCTTCACTGAAAACCCCACTTGGAATCCTGCGGATACTGATTGTCTTAGCAATCTTGGTTACAGTCGTGATGCTTCAAGTTTTCGTAGGGCTATTCTCGCCAAACTGGATATTCCTTTCT
>MEHG01000192.1 GCA_001940705.1 Candidatus Thorarchaeota archaeon AB_25 | reverse complement strand
ACTATCCTATTTGGAGGATATGTCATGGATGATGGCCTGCGTGACGGCACTTGGACATACTCCTATGCGAGCAATGAATGGACTGACATGGAAGGAGATTCAGACCCAACTCCCACATCCACACCTTTTGACCCATTGATACTTGCCATGGCACTACCTGCAATTGCCATTGTAGTTGTATTGATAGTCCTCGTAATTCATAGAAGAACTTGAAGCTCGGATTTGTGTGGTTAATATACCGTTCATTGTAAGTTGGACAGACTTGTACACCAGAGTGCGGTCCACCCAGAAAACGGCACTGGGCTCAACTCTGTGAGGTCATAGTCGTGTCATGTCAACCTCAGGATAATATTCTTGATCTGTGCACTTAAGCACCTGCTAACTTTATCGAAGTTAATATACCCACATAGGTGACGAATCTAGGGAGTTAGTATGGCAAAGGCAACGCTTGTGGATCTTGCCACAAGAAGGCAATACTCTGAGTTAGAGAAACGAGCTGATGAATTCATTGAGAATGAGGGCTGGGATGCACTCTTACGTCGTCTCAAGTTTGTCCGTCCAGAGGGGAAGGCTCGGGATGCAGTGATCGCCCTCTTACAACTTGAAGCAATAAGGGGGACGGACTCGGACGTGTTCAAGGAGTTTGAGTCACTGGAAGGCGACAATCTCCATCAGGTCAGAGCGAACGCGACTGAACATGCCATGGGTATCCTGAAGGAGCAGATTGAGAACAGACACACGTACTTCCTAGACATTGAGGCCATGACGATGACGCCCTACGTAGTTCTAGTCAAGGATGTCATCGAAGCCCGTAAACGAGAGCTGGAACAGTTAGAGGGAACTCCATCAAGAATTGAAGTCCTCGGGACTTACTATGGTTTCCAGATACTATTGACCGATGGTTCAAAACCTAATGTGACTCCAAGCGGGACAGGGTACTATCGTTGGCGACGTCGGACCTGGTTGGATGAGAAGATAACTGAGAATGCAGCTAATGCTGTGAAGAGTCTCACAGGGGAGCTAGCAAAAGAAGTGGACATGGACAAGACATATCGGACTCTCGGGAGCAATCCAGTGTTCAAGAACAGATGCACCAAAGTCACTGCTACCATCCTCGCAGACGCGGTTCGCCTGGCTCTGTATAAAACCCCTGGACATCGGGGCACTGCAGCAAGAAAGCTTGGTCGTACTGGGGACTCCAGAGCATTGTCATTTCTCCATCATCGATTACCCCTAGAACAGAACAGGAGGGTACGGATAGCCATAGCAGAAGCCCTTGAGAGGGTTGGTCATGAGTCGTCCATTGATATCTTGAAAGAACGGGTAACAGCCCAGGGGCGATACTTGTCTAAAGAAGGTGAGGCTATGATCAGAGGTCTAGGAGGGATATATTCACTCCAATGTAGAGAGACCCTCATCGAGTTGCTTAAAGCTCCCGGAAACACGACAAGAGCTGTGGCAATTCAGTCTCTGGGAAAACAGGAGCCAACAGGCTTGGTAGAGCTGATATCTCCATATCTTGTTGATAAGAGCAGACCAGTTGCACGAGCCAGTGTTCTGGCATTGATAGAACTAGGGAATGAGGGTGAGGCTGCTATTAGATCTAAGGCAGCTATAGTGATCAAACGGATTGGATATGACAAACCTTCGAGAACTGCACTCCAAAAAATGATGAGCATCTCCGGTGTTGGCAAGATGAAGCCGATTCATCAGTATTTTTCAAAACGAATCGATAGACTCGCCAGGGAAATAAATAATCTACAACGACAATCGAATAGAAGCTATAGCTACTGGTGGAGTCGCAGGGAGAATAGAGCGAAAAAGAATCTACTTGAATATCTCAGACTAGCTTCATCCCATCTCAATCCACCATTCGACAAGAACCTGATAGCCTCCGTAAAGTCTGTTCTCAAAAAAGAGAGAGAAATGATGATGAATTGGGCGCCTGGAGAGAGTCAGCTGGCACGGGCAGTATTTCCAACGACCGTCGAGGATCCTACCTATGAGCAGTCGCATTTGTCTTCGTACAGATAGCTCGTGACTGGCCATTAAGCTCAATAGCAAGCTGCGACATTGTAGCAATGATGCCTATGCTTTCTCTACCGAAGAAATTAGGATATTCAATGGGGCGATTTGGTCCAGCATTTCTGATGACCATGATAACCATGGCCGTGTTCTATGTCTATGGGACCAGCTTTCAACTGAACTGGTTCCTGAATGGCATCTCACTGGCTACATCATATGTTGTCATTGGACTGACGCATTGGTTTACTGGATACTACAGTGATAGGATGGAGAGTAGATGGGGCAGACGGAGACCCTTTGTCATCATAGGCACTCCAGGCATTATCATCACAGCCTTCCTGCTGTTCGTGCCTAACTGGTTCCTTGACACTGCAAATCCAGCACTTGAGCTAGTCCTCTTCACATACTACATTGTCTTTCTGTGCCTCTTCAAGTTCTTCTATGCCTTTACGATGACTGCTCATCAGGCTTGGTTACCTGAGATTACTGATGATGCTGAGAGACCCCTCGTGTCGGGATTCATGAACACCTTCAACTTTGCTGCGGACTCAGCCGGGGGCATTCTTGGGTTCATGACCCCTCTGTTGTTTGTGGCAGGACCTCCAGAGCAGTTGAGTGAAACAGGACTCAACCTCCTACTACTGTTTTGTATAATCACAATCATCTTCATGTTGCCATCAATGGTGGTCATAAGAGCAAAACCAGGCATCAAACCCATCGAACGTAGCCTGCGTGAAGAAACTCGAGTTGCTGTGAGGAATCGCACCTTCATTGGCTGGACACTTGTTGTGGGATTCCTCTCATTCACTCTGATTGCCATAACCCAGTCTCTAGTTGGATTTCTCCAAGAGGTGATGTTGCTTGATTCTATCGGGGCTCTGGCTCCAGCGGCACTTGCAATGTTGGGATCCACAATAGTGTTCTTCTATCTCTGGCTTACAGGAATCAAAAGACTGGGTAAGAAGAAGTCTCTCATCATTGGATTGGTGTTACTTGCTGTGTTCACACCGCTATCTGCGGTCCTTCGAAACATCGGGGCGGCTATCGGATACACACTGGCTGCAGTACTGTTCTTTGTCCCCATAGGAGCGGGTATGTCCATCTATTATCTCATGAGCTATGTGGTTCCAGCGGACATTGCACAGGTAGACGAGATTATCACTGGAGAGAGCCGATCGGGGATTTACACAGGGTTCATCGGTGTACCTCTGAACATGTTCCAAGCAGCCTCGAGCGTTCTTTTGGGAGGACTCATGCAACTTTCGGTCATCATGACCGGAGGAGAACTCTCGGGTCTCATGTGGTGGGGCCCCGTATTCGCACCATTCCTCCTGATAGCCGCATTCATCCTGCGTTATGTCGACATAGACCCAGATTTCGAGGCACTTAAGCAGCAACATAATCATGGAGAGTAAACATGTCCGACCACATCCCCGGAGCTGAACCCCTGTTCATCGAGGGCAATACAAGAGGCTGTCTTCTACTCCATGGTGGAGGAGGTGGGTCTGCTTGGGACCTGAAAGTGTTCGCGAATATCCTGCATGAGAAGACTGGAATGACCGTGTGGTTACCCTCGCTCACCGGATTCGGGACCAGACCGGAGGACCTCTTCGGAGTCACTCTAGATGAGTGGCTCTCAGATGCACATTCAGGACTTGAAATGCTCTTGGAGACCTGCCAGCAGCTATACATTGTAGGACACAGTCTTGGAGGATTGTTAGCATTGCTCACAGCCTCAGAGAGGAGTGAAGTTAATGGTCTTGTTACGTGGGCGGCACCGTATGCAATCCAGAGTCGACTCCTTTCATTTCTCCCAGTCGTGAGCAGAATTCCCCTCCTTCGTCGAGCCATTCCTGAGCGACACGGGTCACCTGCACCCAGATGGCTGCGGGAGAAGGGGTGGGTTGGATATGATTGGATCCCAACAAGCATTGGTCTCGTCATGCACGACGCCTTGAAGTGTCTGAAGTTATCTCTCAAAGATGTGACCTGCCCAGCCCTCATCATTCAGGGAACTGCAGATAATGGAGTATCTAAGGACAGTGCTCTGAAAATCTTCGAGGGTCTGGCCTCTGAGATGAAGAAGATGCACATGGTTGAAGGAGCACCCCACGCAATCATGAGCGATGACAGATACAAAGACGACTTGTTCGCTCGCACAATTGGGTTCCTTGATGAGTTATTAGAAAACAGGCAGCAAGTCTGAGCGAGCGTCGAGATGCTGCAATGAAAGAGGCGCAGGATGCAATACTTGGCAAGTTGAAGTGAATTACGGTTCATCTAGTGACAATAAGAAACCAGATTCAGCTGCTTCTATCACCATTGAATAGGCTATGGTTTCCTCGACACCAGAAGTCATCAAGTATCGCACAAGCTCAGACACGTAGAAGGGTCTATTCATGTTTCCCGAAATTATAGCTAGTTCAATCAGGGGATACTCTCCCTTTCGACTCAAGTCATACGAGGTGTAACTGACTAGAAGCTTGAAGTCAAACTGAGTTTCAAAGAACGAATCG
>MEHG01000191.1 GCA_001940705.1 Candidatus Thorarchaeota archaeon AB_25 | reverse complement strand
TACGATGAGTAGTAGGTTCAGAGCCTACTTCTCGCTCTTAACTCGAGGGTCAGCTACAACCTGTATTGGATTACCCTCAGGGTCCTTCAGGTTGAAGTAGGAAACCATGTCAGGTATGTCGGTGATATCAGAAGTTTCAATCCCCTTACTCTCAAAGTATGTCTTGCATTCTGCAATATCTGCAACATCCATGGTGAGTGTTCCAGAACCTTGACGATGTTCACCGTCGGTTATCAGATTTATTCCTAGCTTAGCGCCTTTTGCAGGTAGTTCAAACTCAGCCCAACCGACCTCTGTTCCTCCATCCCAAGTGATTTCAAAGCCCATTACTTCTGAGTAGAATTTCTTCGCACGGTCAAAGTCCTTCACCTGATACTGGAAGTACACGGATCCTTTCTTGTAAGGCATAGGCCATTTCTTGTCGCCCATAGTATTCACATAAGTCAATACACCAGATATTGTATTTAACTATTGTGAAGTTTATTTCTTAACTCTGAAGAGATGCCAATATTATCAATGGAAATAGGATTGTTGCGTCACCAATGACTGTTTCAAAGTTCGCGCCTGTCTGTACTTTTTGCCATGACACTCCCTCGACCAAGGGTGCACCACTCAGACTACCACCCTCAGGTCGATCGAGTGTGATTTGCACAGCCATATCGAGACCTCCCCTAAGAATCGTAGAACCCATGGTGAAGTGTTTCGTGAGACCTCCTCCAAGCATGATTGCTCCTGTCTTCTTCTGTTCTGTCACAATATTACCCAAGATTCTGAGGTCCTTCACAAAGTCAAGAGCGAGGTTCTTAGTTGTACTATAGGTGTAAAGATGGAATCCCAACATGGAATCCATGAGGCCGGGAGAGAATATTGGAACATTGTGAATCGCAGCCTGTTTGACGATTGAGTCGTTGTCTTCTATGGTCCTACCAAGTTCTGTGAGAAACTCGCTTGGTGCAAGAGTTGTCATTTTTTCCGTGGGAAGACTGTCAAGGAACTTGTAGATGCCTTTCTCGAAGACCGTGAAGTCCTTCTCGTGTACAAATATGTCTGCAATTCGTCCCATTCCAGCCTCTCGAAGTTCAGCATCATCCTTTGAGGGTGGGACTCTAAAGTGGCTACCCCCATATGCCTCGACAAGATCGTGTACAATGTTTGCGCCGCTAGTTACAATGGCTTGAATTTGCCTATTCTCTACAAGATGACGCACAATGTTTCGCAGACCCCCAGGAATCATTGGTCCAGACATAGACAGAAATGTGAAACAGTCTTTGTCGTCGAACATTCGCTTCACTATTTCAGTGGCTCTTCCCAGTCTTCCTGCACCAAGAACGCCAACCTTGTCCATGGCTTTGAGATACTCTGAGATGTTTCTGATCTGTGTAGGATCCACATGGTTGACCTTGTCCAAGATAGTCACCAACAGCGAACCCTTTGCAAGTTGTGATAAGTCATTCTGTAGAGAAGAAATGAAAGAAACGAGTCCGGGCCGTTTCCGGGAGGGCATGACCTGGACCCGTAAATCCAGAACGAATTCTATGTATGTGATGGTGGGTGGAATGTTCAGCCTTCCCACACTCCTACGTACTATCTAAGGCATTACTGTATAGTGGAGAGTGTTCCGAAAGTATTCACTAGACGCGTACTTCAATATGTTTAAACGCTCAAACCCGTGGCATGTCTTATGCAGCTAATTCCCTATAGCACTCTTCCCCTTGTTATCATCGTTCATGCCCTATTCCTGCAAGGAGTCTGGCTTTTCTTGGGCCGTCGTGCAAGGGATAGGTATCTTAGCGATATTATGCATTTCCGAGTATCCTCATCATTCATGTCAAGATACTATGATTGGCGTGTTACTAGATTTGTCAACGCATTGATAGAGGGTATTGTTTTCTTGGTGATCTTGCTAGGTTCGATAATACTGCTATCAGTGTCACTAAGTGACTTTGCTACGTTTGTGGATGCGACTCTATATGTTCTGTTTGTGATGTTCTTGTCGTTCTTGAGCTCCATGCAGATGGCTTGGCGTGTTAAAGAAATCAATGAACGAGAGAGCAGAATAGTATCCGGAATAGGTATATCGACTGACAAAGTCGGATTAGCAAGAGAGATGGTTGAGAATCTCATGATTCAGGGTTCTATGGGGGATGGAAGAGTGTGGTTTGCTCTGTACAGACTAGCTCAAAGACCAAACCAAGTTGGATGGGCAATTAGAGATGTGTTAATTGAGAAAGGCAGAGAAATGAGAGAGATGCAGCAATACTCCATGGACGAGCGTGAACCAGCAGTGAGTGATAAGGGACCAGGAATTGAATCTTGAATCAAACATAGAGGTTATTCAGTAAGTCTTATATCCGATTCCTAGGGCGTTCACGAGAATCCCAATGGGAGGAACTCCGTATGTCAAAGAGTGACGTTCTGAAAGGCCGCAGAGGCGTTGTCACAAGCTATCGTAGGGGTAAGCACCTACAGCATCCGAATCAAGTGATTTTGCTATTTGATGAGATCAAGACCAAATCCGAAGCAGCAGCACTTGTTGGACATAAGGTGAAATGGATCTCACCTGAGGAGAAGGAGTTCTTAGGGAAAGTGCTAGGTCCACATGGTAACAGTGGAGCCGTTCGTGCAAAATTCCGAACCAACCTTCCGGGGCAAGCAATTGGAACACCTTGTGTTCTGATGTAGACAATCACGAAGTTTTATCAAGTCAGCATTGGAAGCCTAACTGGCTCCGATGATGTACTTGGCTATCTGAGGGCAGAAATGTCCAGCGACGAGTCATAGTTAGACTGAGGAGCCACATCTTGGACACACATGTCTGCTTGTGGATGGAGAATCGAAATGCTTGAGTGGTTGGTTTATTTCTCAGCTTACTTTCTTGCAGGACTTTCACTTAAGCTGGGAGATGACCTTCTGGATGAACTCGATAGACCTCGGGCGGCATGGTTTCCATTATCCTTTGCTGGACTTCTATTTGGCTTGCTCATGACGGTCTCAGAGTGGGACTTGGTTCTATTGACGAGTATTGTGGTTGGTGTCTTGATTTCAGGAAAAGTGAACCGTCCTCAGTTCGCCGTGGGTTTTGTCCTGATATTCAGTATCCTGTTGATAATCGGTATTCCTGTCGTTACAGGTTGGTTAGACTGGTTGACCGTGCTCTTCATTCTCTTCATGGCTGCAGTCCTTGATGAGAAAGGAAATGACTGGGCCGATGAAGAGGTTTCCCCGCTAGCCTTCAAAGTGTTCGAGTACAGATTCGTACTGAAAATAGTTGCACTCTGCCTGGTAATACCTTGGCCGATGTTTCTTTCAACAGCAATTGGACTTTGGGTCTTTGATCTCGGGTATGAATTAGCGGGTTGGTTAGTCAGACAAACATCAGATGAGAGTCTTGTAGGCGAGACTGCAACAGACGTCTAGAAAGGTGGGTTTCAGACCATTCTCTCTGGCGAAATCAACCCCTTCTTGACTTATCAGAGCGATTCCATTTACGCCACTAAGAATCGCATATTTATCGGTCGCAATCTTATGATTACCCATTGGTCGAGCACAGCCCAATAGAATTGGTACCTCTTTCATCCCTAATCTTGCAACAGTCATTATGCGTCCTATGTCCTCAGGAGCAGGAGGAATGACACCCTCCATTGGTGTCTTTCTGAGTGGACTCAAAGCAATTATCACAACTGCTGCGGGATTGCCTTGGGCAATCAAATCTAAGGCTTCTATCTCACCAGCCAGTTTTCCATAATCTAAGCCCACGAGTATATGAGGAACTGTGGGAATTCCAAGCTCTTCTAGAATATCAAGTGAATGACGCATCTTTCTTGGTCCATCTTCGATATGGTAGACCTCCCTAGAAACACGTTCATCACCAATGATGTCGAGCATTGCTGCATCAATCTGTGCCTCTGCTAGACCTTGAGCTGTTTTTTCACTGACCAACCCGGTGTGGACTACTACCTCAAGGTTCAACTCAGATTTTACTCTTTGAATCGAGTCAGTGAATCGCTCCAGGGGAACATATCCCTTAGAGTCAGACCCACCGCTGATCAGGACGCCTTCTCCACCCAGTGTCTTGATTTCCTGACATCTGTCAAACAGATTTTCAGGAGTTATTGTAGATTCCATCCCTTTCAGAAGTCTTCCGTCACAGTGCTCACACTTGAGTGAACACGATGTCCCTGTCACACTTAGGGAAACGAAATTGTGAGGGCCGACCTGAGTGTGATCTTTGATTTCGTAGGGATATGCAGTTGGACTGTAGCAGAGAAGACCATTGCCATAGATACTCAACCGCTGATCAAGGCCCACTTTCATAATTTCCTCAAACTCATCAGATGAGACTTTCAGAACAGCATGGCCTTCGTCGATTATGTCAAAGCTCACAGGAGTGCCTCCAGACTATTCAGAAAACCTCGGTTTTTAGGATTGTCATGTATACTGCAAAACCAAGTATGGAGCCTAGTTCAACACAACTGCGGTGTCTGACAAATGATAAAAAGGATGGACAAACCTGCAACAAGAGAGAGGTCTGAGTCATAGATGAAAGAAGCCAAAAAAATCTTCACGACTGCTCTGGCGGAGGGTAGAACCTTTGTCCTTGAGCACGAAGCAAAGGACATAATGAAGGCATACGGCATCCCGATACCA
>MEHG01000190.1 GCA_001940705.1 Candidatus Thorarchaeota archaeon AB_25 | reverse complement strand
GTCCAGTATTACAGAACATCAATGAGGTGAATGATGGAAGATTCACTATTTCACAAACTTCACAAGAGGGAGTCATTGATCCAGTATCATTATTACAGTCAGGATACCAGACAACAGAATTGAGTAAAGGAAGAACTGACACAGGGACCAACACTGCAGGGAATATGACAATTGACGAGGCAAATGGTTGGTTTGTGAATAACACAAGTATAGAGGTTACAGATCTTAAGCGATTATATGGGATTAATGGAACATTTGATGATGGAACAGACCCATGGATTCCGTATACCGTAGATGGTGGTGACAACACTCAAATCAACTCCTATAATTCCACTGGAGATTACATTGTATGTCAAAATATGGGAGACTACAGTGGCGGAGGTGGAGGTTCATATCTTCATAGTTACTCATCTGAAGCAGGGTGGGAACAGGTAGTTACCAACACACCAGAGGCGCTATCCTTCAGAATGGAGTTTGATTTTCGTTATGTAACAGGTCCACTTGACCCAGATGGAGATGACTCGTTTGACGGAGACGTTGGTGTCTTTTGGCAGTTGGGGACTGAGGGGTACTATTATGCTATGCAGAATTATGATTCCAGAGAGACATGGTATTCTGTTAGCCACGTCTTCTCAGTTGATCCAGGAACGAGTTCCTTTTCGATAAAGCTTGGTCTGTATATTGGTTGGGATGATGTCAGAGTGTATATCAATAATGACTATGACGATGACCCGCTTGGACTACCTGATGGTGAAGCAAATGCAGAAAATGTGACAGTGTATATTGACAATGTCGAGTTCACAAGTACTACTTCTCCCGACTTTGACGATGTCGGACTTACTTTTCATGCAGGTTCTCTATCAGCTCCTATTACGGGAACGGGGACAGGAACAGCCAGCATTACTAATCCAGACTACTGGACTGCAACTCCTTTGGATTATCAAATCACAGCAAGTGCCTACGTGATTTTCACATATTCAGTCACCTCACTATTTCAGCGTCATATCAATTCATCTTGGACTACAGATCTCAGCAAGAGTGGAGTTGCATATTCAGTATCTTCAGGTCAAAGTTCGGATCTTACCTTCTATAGTTACATCACGCAACCAAGCGGTTACTTCGACTCAACATTTGACATTCTTTACCCTCAAGATTGGGAGAATACGACAGTCTGGGACCCACTCATGGTTAACATCACAAGTATGTGTGATATTTCTCCAGGGCTCTTACATGTACCAACAAGTGAATTGAGTCGTAGTGGATGGTGGGAGATAAATCTCAACAGTTTCAACTATGCCAAGAACATCTCAGTTCAGGTGTATGACCAAAGCATCAGTAATTGGTCAGAGAATTCACTGTTCAGACCAGATAATGATACGCGGGTGCAGGTGGAGATAGGCACTTCCAGTGTGATCCCGATGGGAGGGGACCCAGTCAATATAACTTGGTTCTTGCCAAATGAAACTCCCTGGACTATGGATTCAATCTACACAATGTCAGGTGGTTCCGCCACTAGCTCGTCTTGGACATTTGGTAGCACCAACACAACTGCAGGTGAATGGTCTATTGATGTCCTCTGGACGAACGGAACTGAAATCGCTTATGAATCTGTAACTTTCGATCTCTATCATTCAGCCTCAATTGTTGCAACTTACCCTATAATCGAAACAGATTATGGTCTTACGATTTCGAATCTCATAACTTACAGGGACGCTGATACAAATGAGTATCTCTTGGACGATAGTGTCACAATCGAAGCTAACTGGTCAAGTAGTATTGTTTCATTTACACAGAATTATGCAAAGAACTGGTGGGAAGCTGATTTCGATACTTCTTTGATTGGCGGGGGTCAGTTTACTGTAGTAGTTACTGCCTCAAGACCTTATTTTGATGTAATTTCAACACAGTTCACGGTCATCTCGCTCTATGAAACTTCTCTAGAGATTCAAAACACACCATTCCCAATTGAGAAGGGGCTCAATGAAGTTTTTACGGCTCAATTTGATTACGAATTTCTAAACGGAACGGGGATTTCCGGGGCTTTGCCAATCATTACATATACAGGCCCAGGAGGAGGTCTTTCGTGGCAGAATTTTGTCGATAACAATAATGGGCATTATTCTGTCGACATTATTTGTGATGTCGCTTCTACATATGGAGTCACCATTACACTATCAAAATCATACCACTACAATACATCTGACTCCTTCACTTTGATAATTGGTGAAACGGGGAGTGAGCTCGAGCTTGTGAATGGGACTGCAGATGTTGTATTATTTGGAGATAGTTATCGACTACTTATTGAATATAGAAATAGTACTGGAAGTGGTCTATCAGGAGCCGATGTACAGGTTGTTACAATCACTCCTGAAACAGGGCTTACTCATGCCAACTTTTCCCACATTATAGATGGATATTACGAGATCACTCTTACACCAACATCTGCAGGAACCTATTCGATTGTTATTAGTGCGAGCATCTTTAATCACGAAACTCAATATGCTACTTTCACTATCACAGCGACAGGAATACCAACCGTACTCACTTCTTTGCCATCAAGTGCTAGTATCGCAATTGATCAGAACTTCACAGTCCAGCTACGGTTCCAAGATGAGAACTTGAATCCTATAGATTTGGCAGATGTAGTGGTTATCAGCCTACCTCCGGGATTACTGATTTCTGATGTAGACCCGCAAGGCGGAGGCGTTTACAATTTCACATTGACTCCTCTTGAGATTGGTAGTTTCGATCTTTTGTTTAGAGCATCAGCAGACAACTACCAGAGTTCGAGTGCGGCTTTCACACTCTCAGCAACGAAGGTACCTACTAGTTTGGTCTTTGAAGGAGGTGTTTCTTCAACACTCGTTGAATTCCAAGAACCATACCAGCTAACCGTCTATTATTACAGATCTGATACTCCGGTTCCTGTCAATGTTAATGGAGCCAATCTCACTGTTCTTGTACAGGACTCAGGTCTTGTGATAGATATTGATGAGCACATTGGATACTATGTAATCACAATTAGAGGGGAAGCTATTGGGTCTTGGTCACTTACAATCTCAGCGGATAAGACAGACCACCATTTAGCAACCAAGCAATTCTTGTTTGAGGTTGTTAGAGTGCCTATTTCAGTGGAAGTACTTGAAGGAATTAATGGTCTAGAATTGATGACAACAACTCTAAGTGTCAACATAACTGAAACTGATACAGGGATTCCTGTTTCAGGAGCCACTGTGTTTTATAGAATAATTACATATTCAAGTGGTTTTACTGAAGACCCAGTCCCTATGACGGAGTCTGCCATTCCAGGCATCTATACAGCGTCAATAACCATGCCTGACGCAGAGAATAGGTATCACGTAGAGATTTCTTGCGAAGCAGAGAATTTCCAACTTGATGAACCACTCACTAAGCGGCTCATAGTGACAAGAAGTTTCACTACAGCATTGTTGTTGTATTCTACAAGATACTGGTGGGCAATAGTCAGCGTTGTTGCCATCGTCGGAGCTTTCGGCTATAGAAGGATGGCAAGAAAGAGAAGAGTCAGACAGAATAAGATAACTCTAGCAATAAAACGGCGCTTTGATGACGTTAGAAGTCTGATGGGAGTGATTGTGCTTCACAAAGACAGTGGACTACCCGTCTACTCAAAGATTCTCAGAGAAGGCCTTGAAGAAACTGTCATTTCAGCGTTCATCACGGCTATCACTAGTTTTCGAGGTGAGTTTGACATCGAGTCCTCATCTGAAGAATGGGGATTGATTCCGATCTCAGATATTGTAAGGGTGATCTCTACAAACAAACTGGTGTGTGCATTCATCACTACTGGCAATCCATCAGCAGAGCATCGAGAGCGAATGATTAAGTTTGCTAAAACTGTTGCATTCATCTTCGATGACACAATGGAAGATGTCCCAATCGTGGTACTTGATCATCACACTACCATGCAGTTTGATTCACTTTTCGAGGACATCCTAGATGGTGCTCTCTTGAGAACCTACACATTGGATGATGTCAAGAAGTTCCCGACTTCGTCCTGCGCTGATGAGCGAATAGCCAGAAAGCATGGTGAAGAGTTCAAGCTTGAGGAGTTAGCCACAGAGATTGCAGCATGTGGTCTCGAAGAAGGTCGGGTCTATCAAGCAATCATGAAAGCTCTTGAGGGTCAGTTCCTAGTTACAACTGATGTATCTCCGTTTGCAACAGAGATAATCAGGGCTCCAGATACTGAAGAAGAAGTGGTGTAGAGACAAAGGGAGAGGGATTCCCCTCTCACCTAGAATTAGTCTCAAAGTATTAGTTACGAACTAAGTAATAATCTACTGGATTCTTACGCATTATCAATGGAATCAAGAATATTGCAAGTACTATCACTATGGCTACAATCGATGCGGTCCAGAAGATCAACGGAATCACTTCAACAGAGGTCCATTTCACATAGATGCCTATTGCTGCCCAGACCACGACAAGACTGTAGGCGAAGTCCCTTCGCTTAACAATCATGATTATCGCGAGTAGTAGAGCTACAACCAGGACAAGAGCTGTCCAAAGGTACTGAGTATCCAAAGGAAATGTTATGAATTCGTTGAGTACTGATGCAGTATTGGCAATTGTAGCAACTGAGATCCAGCCTAGATAGACACTGACAGGAAGGTGTACGGCCA
>MEHG01000189.1 GCA_001940705.1 Candidatus Thorarchaeota archaeon AB_25 | reverse complement strand
CGATTGCATACAGGTCTTCCATGTCCCAGACGACTTGTCCTTTGTGAACTGGAGACATGATATCCAAGACGACATCTGCCTTGTCCTTACCAAACCTTGCAGCGGCAATCTCGGGATAACCTAGTTCTTCTACACATGAAATGCTTCGTAGATGGTCTGCACCCCTCACATTAGTCGCATAGGTAAGTCCAATGCTCTGATGTGCTCGTGGGTCTTGTCCAGATGCTTCGAGACCCTTGACGTGGACTGCATATCTCCACGCCTCCCCTCCAATTGCCTCTGCAGCCTTTCTGACACCATTTGCTAGCATGTCTCCGAATCCTTCACGTTTGGCAATCTTCTCAACCAACTCAACCTGAGCTTCATCATTACCCCAACTAAGGTCCAACCCATCAGCGTCCTTGGCGGATATGATTCCCTGTTCATAGAGTTCCATGGCAAAGCCTATCGTCTTTCCACAGCTAATTGTATCCATTCCAAGAAGGTCACATCTCTTTCCCAGGTGAAAGACTGATTCAATGTCGTTGTTCAGACAATTAGAACCGAATGCCATGAGCGTTTCATACTCGGGTCCTCCTACAGGTCCAGTAGAATACTTGCCCTCATTGACGCGAATGATGTACTTGCATCCAATCGCACATCCATGGCATGCCTCTTGTGCGATTCTGTACTTCTCAGCAATGATTTCAGGACCTATGTCATCAGCATCTTCATAGAACCCGGTCCAATGGTTCTTCGTTGGTAACCTGCCAATCTCATTGATGATGGCAACCAGATCCGTTGTCCCATATTTTCTCAGTGATGTAAGAGACTCAGTCCAGAGGGGGTCCCTTAGTTTCTCCATCTCCTGATCGTTAGCTTCAAGGAACTTGTCCATGTCATGAGCCTCAATCCCTTGGGAACCACTAGCAGCAATACCCTTGACATTCTTAGACCCAAGGACAGCTCCTAATCCAGCTCTTCCTGCAGCTCGATAAAAGTCAACAATAATTGAACCATACAAGACCTTATTCTCACCTGCAGGACCAATCACTCCAGTCTCCACAGTGGGGTCCTTGTGATCCTCTCGAATCATCTCAGTTGTCACATTTGTTTCTCTACCCCAAAGGTGTGCTGCATCAAGAAGCTCGGCTTCACCATCTCGAAGCGAGAGATATACTGGTTTCTTTGAACGTCCATTGAAAACGACGAAGTCGAAGCCTGAATATTTGATTTCAGGGCCCAGGAATCCCCCGACATGGCTCTCTGCCCATACTCCTGTGAGGGGTCCTTTTGCGGCAAACATCATTCTTCCAGAGGGAGAGAACATCACTCCAGTGAGAGGACCAGTACCTACAATCAGAACATTGTCTGGACCAAGTGGGTCTGTGTCAGGACCGGTTCTGTCCCACAGTATTTTTGCTGCAACTCCGCTCCCACCTAGATAGAGTCTTGTCCACTCCTTCTCCAACTCTTTCTTGTGAACCTTGCCTTTAGTCAGGTCTACATCAAGGTAGAATCCAGCATATCCTTTGTATGGAAATGTCATTCTTGTACCTCCCCAGTCTTCATGCCCATTGTTTGATAGGCTATGTCTATGCCCTTTCTCCTTTCTCTGAGTCCTTTCTCTTTGGCTTTAACAAGACTAATTGCTCCATATTCACAAGCCTTGATGCAGGCTGGGTCGCCTCCACATAAATCGCACTTCACTGCTTTGAGAGTCTTCGGATCAATTTCGATTCCTCCGTAGATACATGCAGTGACACAGTTCATGCATCCGATGCACACCTCGCTGTCCACTACGAGGACTCCTTTCTCATTGTAGGAGATTGCACCATTTGGACATGCCTGTTCACATAGTGGGTCCTCACATTGAAGACAGACCATTGGAACCAGTAGGTTTCGCACCTCGTCCTTCAAAATCTGAATTCTCGACCTTCTAGGATTGAACGACTTTGTGTGCTCAGCAGAACATGCTAACTCACAGTTTCTACAGCCTGTACATTTTTGGAGATCAATTGTCAGGAAGCTCTTCAATAGGTGGTCTCTCCGATTGATTGTTCAGCCTATCCCCTCTTGCGTCCGCCACTTTAAGTTGTTGCCATTCATTGAATACATCTTACCAAAGTATATGAAGAAAATTCATGACGAACCAATCACCATCGTATGAATTGCTGCGCTGGTTAGGAGTTAGCATTGGAAACAGATGTGGGACTATGAAGGAGTCTTACGAGCGAAAACCGTCCCCAGATAGGAAACCGTTTCGACAAGTAGCTGACACCATGCATATTCCAGTTGTTGAGTTTGATGAAGAGTCCATTCTATGCTATGCAAACCCTCCAGCGCTCGAACTCTTCAAATTAAAGAAGGAAGCAATAGATGCTGGTGTAACAGTTCACGATGTAGTGGCACCAGAGCAACAAGACTTGGTAGATCAGGGACTCAAACTCCTGAGTAACGGCGAGTTTCCCACATCAATCTCACTGAGAATCATTCGGGGCGATGATGTAAAGGTCCCAACTCAAGTATACACTGACAAGATTGTCAAAAAGGGGAAGGTTGTAGGCTTTGTTGTCTATATTATCGACTTGAGTCGGAGAGTGGCTGCTGAAGAGAAGATTGCCGAAAGAAAGGAACTTCTAGAGTTTATGGTTGACTACTACAGTTTCAGTGGTATCATTGTAGTTGATGACAAATACAAATTCGAATATGTCAATGACAAGATGTGCGACATTCTTGGTCGTAGAAGAAGTGAGCTCCTTGGTTTTGACTTTCGAGAGGTCTTACATCCTGATAGCTTGGATATGGTTGCGGAGAGGTATCGAAAGCGTCAGAGAGGTGAGACTGTACCCTCAGTCTACGAATATCAAGTAGTTCGGAAAGATGGTGAGGTCGTTGATATCCGAATGAATGTTGGAACCATCAGAAGTCGAGATGGACAGATAAAGACCGTGGCACAACTTATAGACATCACTGACGAGAAACGTAGCGCCTATGCACTTCAAGAAAGCGAACGCAGGTACAGATCACTCATAGAAACAATGGATTCTGGTCTCGGTGTAGATAATGCTGAAGGTTTTCTGGTTCTGGCCAATGATGCATTATGTAAGATGATGGGTTGTGATGACCCTGAAACACTGATTGGAATTCCCATCACGGACATCCTGCATGGTTGGACAGAGAACCAATTGCATGAAAAGATGGAGGAACGCAAGGAGGGCAAGATTGAGCACTACGAAGCGATGCTCAAACACAAATCTGGAGGATTAGTACCAATTATGGTCTCTGCATCCCCACTGAAGGGTCCAGATGGTGAATTCTTAGGCAGTATTGCCATATTCACTGATATCTCCGATTTGAAGAAAACAGAGGCAGAGGTATACTTCCTACTCGACCTGCTGCTTCATGACATTGGCAATCAACTTCAACTCATATTAGCAGGTGGCGACTTCCTTGAGAAAGACGCTCCCCCTGACCAGATCATTAGGTCAAAGAGATATGTCATGGATGGGGCTCTTCGATGCCTTGAACTTATCCAGAAGGTTCGAAAAGCCGAGGAGTCAAAGACTGAACCTCTTGGCCCCGTGGATATTGTGCGAGTGATTCAAGCCGAGTCTGAGTTGTTGTTCAAACAACGAGGAGTGCGAGTGGATACTGGAGAACTTCCTCCCAAAGTGATGATACTTGCAGACCAAGCCCTGAGCCAGTTAGTCTGGAATCTTCTCGAAAATGCCGTTATTCATAATCCTATAGACGATACAAAAAAGGAAGTACGAATCAGAGGTAATGTGTCCGGGAAAACCTTTGAGTTGAGCATCGCTGATAATGGTCCTGGAATTGGCGATGATAAGAAACCTGAGCTCTTTAATCCCACTCGTCGATATGGTGGAGTTGGACTACATCTTGTCAGGAGACTTACAGAAAAGTACGGAAATCCCCCCGAAGTGAAAGATCGTGTGAAGGGCAAGCCTGACCAAGGCTTGGAAATAGTGATTAAATTCCAGATAGCCTGATAGTCTGGGTATCCAACAGCTGCAGAGAACTTAGACAAAGTTGGACGTTTGTTAGAAGACTGTTGAACCAACAAGGACCCTTCGGATAGGTGCTTATATACTCAGTTCCTGAACAACAACTTGAGGTCACACCGACACATTCTCAGACCTCAGGGAGTTCATCCCAGTGCCGTTTCTGGGAGGATATCACTCCCGTGTCCAAGTTTGTCCAACTTATAATGAACGGTACACCGTAAGTGTTATGTCATGTAAGAGTAGATACTCGGTCTGCAAGGAGGACACATGTCTTGCCACCGAAGTCGATTCTCATTAAGAATGGATACATCATCACTCTTGGTAAAAAACGTGAGATCATCGCAGATGGATCTCTCTACATTGAGAATGATACAATCGTAGAAGTGGGAAAGAGTGAGGATTTGAAGACGCACAAGGCTGAGCTGGTCATAGACGCCAAGAACAAGATAGTCATGCCAGGGCTCATTGACACACACACTCATCTTGCACAGGCTCTAATCAGAGGGTGTGCTGACGATGTTTCTCTCGTGGACTGGCTCAAGAAGTACGTCTGGGTCCTTCAAGGTAATTTCACAAAGGACGATGGTAGAGTTTCTGCAGAACTGTGCATGGCTGAGATGATACGAACTGGTACAACCTCCTTCATTGAGTGTATGATTCAC
>MEHG01000188.1 GCA_001940705.1 Candidatus Thorarchaeota archaeon AB_25 | reverse complement strand
TCACACAGTTATGTCTACAAGAGGGGTCAAACTAGGATCGGGTTTTCTACAATGATATGTCAGGTTCTTACTGGAATCACTAACGTCATGCTCAATCACGTGATCATCTAGATTCCTAATAGTACGGGCGATATCAAGAGTGTCTTGAATTGTCAGACCTAGTCTTTCCGCGACAAGTCTCAAGTCGGTCTGAGGTCTTTTCCTCACAATATCTCGTACCAACTGCTCCCAGTGGTTCTTGAAAGATAGATGCAGACTGGAAAAAGCAACAAAATCAAGCAACCATTTGTTTGAGGGGTTGCCTAGAGGGGTTTTAGGTCCGTTTCGCTCACCATCAACCGTAGGTGCCAATACCTCTCGACGAACCATTAGGTCCTTCACGAACGCGGAAGTATCTGTTCTGTTTGAGTACCAATCGGGGTTACTGGCCTGATGTGTAGTGGTATCAATGCTCGGATATCCCTCATCTTTCCAGAATGACGCGGAGAATTCAAATCTCTTCTCCCATCGATCCCATTTTATATAACGAGACTCGTCCAGTTTCTCCATCTGTTCCTGTGCTCTAGTAGCATCAGAAGAAAAGGTTCCTGTTGACAATTTTGTAAGCAGTGCCCCAGCTATTCCATCAGTTCCAGCCAGGAATTCTTTCTCCGCCTGTTTCAATTGCTCTTCTGCAGTTCTCAAATCATCTGGAAAATCCATTTGATCCACTCCAATCTAGTTTTGCTATTACGCGTAAGCACATAAGACAGCTGTAGTGGACTTACAGCTCTATCGAAAAGAGATATAGATTTTCTTGGACCGGATTATCTGGCACTCTTAACTCGAATCCAATAGAGGATAACAATGACACAGGCGCATATGCTGCCTGCGGCTATGACCAATAGAAGCGGAAAGTCCTCTGGGGTTCCTGGTGTAACTTGAGGAGTCACCGTCACGAACACCGTGTCACTGGTCCAAAGCCCGCCTTCGTCATATACTGTGAGCGTAAAGTTGTATACACCTATATCCAGACCATCAATTTCAATGACGAAGATTTCGCTCTCCCATGTGCCGCTTTCAATCGCAGTACCGTTCATTTCTATCTCATAGGAATACGGGAAATCGTCTGAAGCGCGCCAGTAGATAGTGTGGCCGGTAGTGCCGAATTCATAGGTGACATCATCGGTTTGAAAGATGGTGGGATGAACCCCATCCTCAGCCATAAGATAGACGGGGAAGCGATCTACGCTTCCTGCGGTTCCAGGGATTTGATAAACACCAGAGCCAGTGTAGTCACGCCAGAAGTTGCCAGTGTCAACACCATCATCCCAAGTGTTATTCAAGCCGTCATCACGGGAATTACCGTCACCATTCCACCCGATTCGATTCAGATAGAATGTGTTGTTTGAGGAGGTATGAACCCGAACTCCATAGTCCCGATTATTCAAAATGTCATTGCTCAAAATTGTGCAATTGATACAGTCATCAATATAGAGGCCATCATCCAAATTCTGCTCCAGTTTATTGGAATCGACGACACAGTCAGTCAAATCTGATAATCGAAGTCCATCTCTTTGATTTCCAAGGACAAGATTGTTGGATATCATACAATTGGTACTATCAGCTGCAACAAGACCAGCGTAATAGCTGCCCTGGCAAGTATTGTTCTCAACTGTACAGCTAGATGACCGCACAAGCGTCAGACCGGTAGCTGAACTCCCTCCAATCCGATTGTCTGCGATCATGCTATCAGAACCCTCGAAGATTAGACCAAAGTATACACGGTCCAAATCGTTGTCAGAGACCGTGACATTGGAGGACGTGTATATGGTAAGACCCTCAATGTGGGGACCAAGTAGAGAATTCTCCGCCACAATGGAATTGTCGGAATCCTCCATATTGACTCCAAATATGAAAGTTCCATATTCAGTGCTTATTGTATTCCGTAAAATGGTGAATCTCTCGGATTCGTCGATAATAAGATTGGTCACCTCTAACTGACAATCAATGAGACTACAATTAGGGGATTCAATGAATGTGATTGTAGATAGGCCAACACTTTGCACAGTGCAGTTAGAAATGTTCACATCTTGAGAGTAGAATACGTTAATCTGGATGGTTCTGTTACTTGTCGAAGACTGGCTTAAGCCTATGTCAGTGCAATTGACGAATATCATCTGCCCATATTCGGAAGGATTAACAGAAAGATCAGTTTCATTGACGAAATATCCAAGAAGAAGATTGTCAATTGTATTGTCGCGAATATTGTGTATGTAATGATCAATCAAGTAAGTTTCGTAACTAAACCGATCAACAACACCTAGGCTGAAGGAAATGTGTGAATTGGTGAAAGTGTTTCCTACTATAGTGCAGTTCACGGATTCAAGCACCAGAATCGGGTCACCATCGGACTCGATTGTGGAGTTAAGAATTGATAGATAATCCGTTTCATCGGCGTAAATTGGCCAACCGCTACACTCTCTAAAGGTTGCGTTCTTTATCGTACATCCAGTGGATTCGCTCATCCAGACTCCATGAACGGAGTTGTCAAAGGTGACATTCTCCAAGGTAACATTCTGACACGCAGTCAATTCAATACAATGAGAGAGCAGACTAAATGTTCCATTGACAATGGAAAAGTTCTCGCAGTTGTATAGAAGCAACTGTCCATACTGATTACCATCCAATGTTTGATTTTGTACACTGGCAAATACACCAAGCTCCAGTCCATTGATAGTGTTATTGATGAACGTCTTTGTTAGGTCAAGTTGATTCAGATGTATGCCGGCGTTGACGAAGGTATTGTTCTCCACATGCAGATAGGAGCCTCCTGAAACAGTCAGTCCTGTGCTGCAGTTTGTGACCCGATTGTTGGTTACATTGGTGTATTGAGGGAAGGGCAGATAGATACCATCTCTGCATTCAACAACCAAGTTCCTGTCTATGATGACGTGGTCCGAATCATAGCATCCAACACCAAATCCACCATCTGAGATGTCGTTATCTAGGATAGTACAGTCTGATGAATAGTCAACCGAGATGCTCTCTACACTGAGTTCACGTAGTGTGTTATTTGTAATCACAATGTCGAGAGAGCTCCTCGCCTTGATTCCATTTGGTCGGTCCTCAATCACACAGGAATCAACAAGTCCATGGGCAACATTGTCGAAATCTATACTCCTTGGATCGGTTGTGGGGGCGAGATAGCACCGGCGGATCTCAAAGTAGACAGTGGTGTCTTCTATTCTGATATAGTCGATATCTAAGTCAGCAATTATGTAGGGATTTCCAGAGGTTCCATTTCCCGGAAGACCCAAGCTTGCTGCAACGATTGCAAAATCCGAGTCAGAAGTTATTGATATTGTTTCACCAGCAGATGCTTCACTAGACAGCAAAACCATTACAGAAGTCGGGCCGATTTGCTGTATGGGGAATATCTGTGGAAATGAAAGGAGTAGAAGAAGCGCAAGAATAGCCAAATTTTCCCTGTTTTCAGTCAAGTAACTTCCTAACCCCATCTACTTGTGTAGCGGGCATTAATGTATTCAACCTATAAGATTTCCGAGTTTTCTCGGGTCCTCAATCCAAACGCTTCAGAATGTGTCAATGCTTTGACTGATCTACATGGGTGTGAGATGCATAGTACTCATCTTCTTGGCCGTGGATGTGAGCAAGCTCTGAAAGAATTAGGTCTGAACCTGACAACAGATGCTAGAATATGTACATCGGCTTGATACTATGAAAGACACGCCCCTAGATATCGTACTTGTGGGCTTGATAGCAACTGGAGTGGGAATATGCGCTTTCGTTGTGATTATCGTGTTTAAGTGAAGATGAAAGACATTGAGTAGTGTCACCCATTCGTCTCATGAAGCAGTTTGTCAGGAATTCCCGCGAGGAGTCCCTTCAACTTGAAGATGTACTCTCTGAAGGTCTCTGCCCCTGAAGGTGTGATCTCGACGACTACAAGTGGTCTCCAGGATATCGTTCGACGACTGTGAACAAGTCTGATTTCCTCTAGCTTTCGAATGTGGTGATCAAGGTTCCCAGGTGTAAGTCCCAGTAGATGTTTCAATTCAATAAAGCCAATCCTCCTCTTTAGGAAGAGAAGGTACATGATGGAAAAGCGAGGCTGTGACTGGAAGACCTTTTCCTCTGCGCTTAAGGTCAGAGAGTCACTCACAGTCAACACCACGTCAAATTAGAACTACGCAGTTTGCTGTAACATCAGAGCTGCCATTCGGTTCATCGTAATCCCTGCAGCGATGAAGCACACAGAGAAGGCAATCAAAGCCATGTATCCCAAAAGAACAGTGTCCAAAATGAGTAGAAGGGGAAACGAGACCATACCAAGGGAAATGCCTAGATAGAAAAGGGCTGTGACTCGACCGTGTGAACCAACTGCTCTGAGAATCACAAAGGTTGCCAAGCATGATGCACTAGCAGCCCAGAGTAGAGAGACCAATCGTAAGGACTCAGGAATCAGTCCCGTCAGTACAAAAGCAACAAACCATACTATTCCAATCAGGGGACCGTGCTTGGAGTCCGTAGACTTCTCCTCAGGTTTACTCGCCACGGTTTTCCAGGAGTCAAAGAAGGAATAAGTGACGAACCCAAAACAGAGGACGAAGGCAATCACAGTAGCAAGAAGCGAGATGAAACCTGCATCCAATCCTATGACATTCGCAACAAGGACTGCATTCATGCTGACGAGAGCACCTAGAGGAAGCACTATTCCAATG
>MEHG01000187.1 GCA_001940705.1 Candidatus Thorarchaeota archaeon AB_25 | reverse complement strand
ACTCCCATAGCACCAATTCCACTGATGGTCAGGAGAATCGGTAGAACTCTTCCTTTGTTAGCCTTGTACAAGAAGAATGTTCCAAGTACAATGAATGCTCCCAACATGAAGACTGATAGATTGTAAATGAACGCAGTTGGTCCAGTCCCTAGGTCACTGACATAGTCGATACGGCTACTATATCCATCATACCATGATTCTGCGGCAAGCATGCCCAAGAACCACTGGACACCTCCGAGTAGAAAGAAGCTACCGCTCAGAGTTGTCGTATTGAACCGATTTGTTAGACTAGTTATTGAAGTTACAGATTTAGTCATTGTAAATCACGAGAATGAACATGTATAGAATGAATATAAGAAGTGGACAAACTTTGAACTACATCGTGGTCTGTACTGCAAACTAACTCGCTAGCACTACAAGCCTCTTCATTCTCTCTAGTATCCGAAGGTGGGCTGCAAGGCCCCCTTCGATCTCTCTTTTAAGACTCGCAGGTTTTTTTAGTAACCCCTACAATGTTCAATAGCTCAAATGAGCATAAGTATAAATTAATGGGATGATTGAATGACAGAATACGGTCAACTCGTACGCATTACCTTCATTCTCCACGTAATTGTAGGTATTATCTTCGGAATCGGGTTTTTGTTGGTTCCTGACCTGCTCTATCCAATATTTGGAATGACATTTGAAGATCCAAATGCTCGTACGTTTGGTGCGATGATTATTGGATTGTCAATGGGTTCGATTCTCGCACTAATGACGAAGGAGTGGGAACAGGTAAAGATACTAGTAGAGATTGAACTAATCTGGACCTTACTAGGACCAATTGTGATGATTTACCATATGTTTACTCCACCGTTATATGGTGTCATGATGTGGGGTCCAATACTGATTCTACTGGTACTATGGGTACTCTTCCTCATTGGGTATCTTCAAGAAAAGAAGAAGTAGGACCCGAAGTGATACACCGCTGTATCTAGTATACTCTAGTTTCCGAAGAGGGTTTATTCCCTCTTCGTTCTCTTGTTTTTCATTTTCCAAGAATACCCGAATGACAAGACTCTTGAATTTTCGATAACATCGTTCTCCTATGGAAAGGAGTTTGAAGAAGAAACTGGTTGTAGTCTCAGTCGTAAGTATAATCAGTATCTCTATGGTGTCTCTAGTGGGCCTACAATATCAAGGGGTTATAATCACTGGAACTGACCTCACATGGAACTTCAATGCAGGTGATGAGCTATCAATCTCTGTGAATGTAACAGGGAGCGAATCATCATGGTATGGTGAAGATTATCATAAGGATTTCAATTGGTCTTCAGACAACATCACTCTGCGAATCCTCGAGCTTCCGGAAATCCCGAATACTGTTGATATGGACACTTTCATCACAGATATCATTAGATCCACGAAAACCCAATGTATCTCAACCGAGATTCCCTCGAACTATTCAACCCTGCTCGTTTCACTTCTCTCCAAATTTCTCCTTCCAATAGGGTCTTGGGATTCGCTAGATTCGATGTTTGATGACGACCTTCCGACAGCAGGAGGCTACCCAGATCTTAACGAACTAGAGTTCGATACTGACTACTTTGTTGGACAAATCTTTGAAGGGCATTTTTTCTTGAGGCTGAGAAGATATGAGTCTAGATTTCCAAACTGGAGCACGGAAACATGGACTGGTCGGATAGACCTCGAAACAGGAATACCCGATGTTGCAACCTACGAAAAGCACGTTCCTGATTGCACCGCCTCCTATTCTATATCTATGACTGTGAAACTTAATGCTTAATCACTTCAATCTAGTTTGCCCATGTTTCCAAAGGCGGGCTGCAAGGCTCCCTTCGATTCTTTTTGTTTTTGAAATCTAATTTAGGGTGACCAATAGTAGAACTGCTTATAGTATACATCTTCGAAACCATATTTCCTGTAGAGTTTTTGAGCTGGAAGATTAGTTATTGTTGTATCAAGATATGCACAAGTGGAACCATTATCTTTCAAACTCCCTAAAACACTTACAAGTAGATAACTAGCAAGTCCTTGTCCTCTAACTTCGGGAACAAGCCCAACTGGTCCAATTTCAGGTTCATCATCTTTCAAACGTGTGATGATAAACCCAACGATTTCACTATCTTTCTCAAGAATCAATGATGCATCTTCAATGTGCGACTTAGACTTGTCAAAGAAATACTCCACAGTCACTTTTCGTTCAGCATGGCTCATAGAGAGAAACAATCCTTCCATACTGTCCTCTAGCGTTTGAAATCCTGGTCCCTCAAGCGATTCGTACGTAATCTCTGAGAACTTTCTCAGTTTGTATCCTTCGGGTAGATGAAGTTCGGGTAAGTCGATTATGTTTAAGTCAGATTTCATGTGCACCTCTTCTGCTGCAAACTGAAAACCACACTTTCTATACAATTCAACATACTTCTCTGAGTGAGCTCTGTGTTCATCTGATGGAAACACTAATTCAATCTCCAACCTACTCTGGCCACGTTCTACAGTATCTCTCTTTGATGCCTCGATCAATGACAAGGCAATCTCTTCAGTGTCCTTGTGTTCACTCACAAGTGGGAAGAACCCGCTAATGAAATCCATAAGACGGAAGGCAACATAATAGTACGTCCAACCAACTATGTTCTCATTCTCATCTGACGCAATGAGGAGTTGGAACTCATCGTTTGATGTTATTCTCTCAATACCCCTAGCAATATCATCAACACTCCTTTCAGACTCCAATGGTGTGCCCTTTCTTGCAGATTTGGTGATGTTAGCAAGTACTTTGCATTCCTCTGAACTGAGCTTTCTAGATTCTACTTGAACCATCAGTTATCCCATTCCCTTGAGAAGACGTTTCAGAAACTTTGCATGGTTGTTGACCTCTGTCTTAGCCTCCTCCATGTGCTCATGATGTGCTAGTCCGCTTGCTTGATAGAAGAACATGAACTGAGCGATTCGTGCGGCTATAAAGAGGTCAAGGTATTCAATGCCAATGCCTTCAAGTGTGGCTGTTTCCTCGTATCCTTTAAGCAGTGCATCTCGCATGACTTTTGATGTATCATTAGAGTCCATCATGTATTGACTCAATGCAACTCCGAAATCAAACACCCAGTACCCAAAACCACAGTCATCGAAGTCGAATGGTCGAGCCTCTCCTTTCAGAATTGCTATATTGTCACCAAATCCAAGATCTGCATGAATCAGTCCATAGACATCTTTTCCCTTACCCAACTGCTCACTGGTCTCTCGTACCCGTTTTAGGGTTTCATTGAAGACGGTTTGATGTACCTTTGGAATTGCTTCTCGTGCATCAGCTGCTGGAGCACCGTAGCTGAAACCTTCTCCGTAAAGACCATCCCAATCCCAGTGTGGTCGTGCGAACCCCTTCGGACGCTTCCACCTCTTGGACTGGTCGTGCATCCTACCTATCACTCTACCAAGAGCCGTGAAATGCTGAGGTCGAATGTTCTTATTTAAAACCCGGCCCTCGGTCCATCCTATGAGAGTACAGTATCTCTTCTGTGGTACCTCGTAGCCTCCATCAGCTACGGTGAGCCAACCATCATCTAAATTTCGGACTGGCTTTGGGACAGTAATTCCCTCCTGATGTAAGGCTGACAGCCACTCCATCTCAGAAACGATGAACTTCGGTTTCATATAGTTTGGTTGGTGTAATCGCAATGTGTACTTCCCTGGGGCAATAGGATTACCTGCAGGCACGGTGACCTGATACAACCCATTCCCGGTATAGGCAATTAACTTGAGCTTTGTCTGCTCTAAACCATACTCCCTTAGTGTAATTTCTGCAAGCTTTCTCACTCTATAGAGAAAGGCTTGGTAACTCACTGACATGTATCTTCACTCCACTCTCAATTGGGTAGTTTGCCGAACTGATATTACTTTAAGTTGATTACGGACTAAGTAAATTGAGTTGGACAGAAGATAGACCTATGCTGGGTCTAACTACAACTATTGCGATACGGCTTGTCTTTCCTTTTCCTTGTCTAAATCCTTCACACGTTTCTCAATGGTTCCTTCAGTCTTCTGAATCCGTTTCTCAATGTCTTTGATTCGCTTCTCTCGTGAGGAGATCTCATTCTTCATTCGTTTCTCAGCCTGTTGGTACACCTTAATAGAGTCGTTCCATTCTTGTTTTGCTAGACGTAGTTGCTCCTCTATACTCTCAAAATGAATTCTCTTCACCTCTGCCACATTCCAGTAATCCCGTACTTCAGATTCAAGTCGACCGCGAACAGCGTCTAGGTCTGAATTAAACTGAGCCATTTCTGTGTGCAGATTAGTCAGATCGTTTACTATGCCAATTATCTGAGGGTCCTGTCTGTACGCAGGGTCTGGGAAGGTGGATAGGATTGAACCAATCTCTGGAATAGATGACGGAGTGGGTTTGGCCGCTGGCATTGCTGGAGTTGCGGCTGGACTTGGAGTCCTAGCAGCAATATCTGGCATACGTGGTTTTGGTGGTGGTGCTGCTGGTATTGGTTCAGGTGTGGCCATCTTCACTGGAGGTGGTGTAGTTTCTGGTTGAATGGGGACTGAAGGCTTTGGTTCTGCTGGTTGGGTGCTAGGAGGCGCCGCTGGAGGTGGGGTTGAAGCTGGAGGTGTTGGAGGAGCAGCTGCTGGAGGTGGAGCGGTTGGTGGTGCTGCACTTGTTTCGCGCTGGGTTTCTAATTCGCCCATCAGCTCTTGTACCTCACTGGCTCTAAGCATCCGTGTTTCTACGATGCCCTCACCTTCCTCAGCAATACCAACCTGA
>MEHG01000186.1 GCA_001940705.1 Candidatus Thorarchaeota archaeon AB_25 | reverse complement strand
CGCAGCGACATGCTCCTCCTTCAATGTGGAAACCATGGGTCCCTATGGTATGCCAGACCGTGTCCTCATTGAAACTCGGATGCATCCCTATCTACAGGCATGAATGGAAGCTTTTTTCATCAGCTCCCTAGCTCGATTTTCGTAACAAGGGGAAACAATATGCTTGATGACATGGATGCTCTCATGGAGAAATATGAGATTGATGGACTATTTTCTTATGGTAGTCCGTTTGACTCTCCGAATCTTCTATGGCTCACCGGATTCCGTTCTGGCGACAGAATCTTCTATCTTCAGAATAAGGGTGAAGAAGGTATCATTGGCGCTCCATTCAACACTCTGGATCGCGCAAAGAAGGAGAGTTTTGTGAAACGAACCTATGATATGAGCGAGTCAGTTGTTCAACTTCTCAAGGAAAATAAACCGGTCATGGAACACAGGGACGCTCTCTTTGGTCCCATGCTTCAAGAACTCTTTACTGGGAATGTCCTTGGTGTTCCTGATGAGATTCCAGCAAGCATACTTGTTCTGATTCAGAAACTTGGGTATGAGGTGAAAGTTGTCCGTGATTTAGTTCCTGATGCACGAGCGACAAAGACCTCTAAAGAAATCAAGATGGTCAAAAAAGCTGGAGATGCGACTGTTGGCGCAATCAAAAAGGTTGTAGAGATGATAAAGGACTCGGATGTTGGTACCAACAAGACCCTGATGCACAATGGCTCACCACTCACAGTTGGGAAAGTGAAGATTGCACTCGAACACTTCTTGTTGGACAAGAATGCCGAGTCTTCAGAGGATACGATTCTTGCTGTTGGTGACAAAGCGTTTGACTGGCACTACCTCGGCAATCCTGAGGATGAACTGAAAGCAGATGTGCCCATTATCCTCGATGTCTTTCCACGACTCAAACAGGACCGCTATGTTGCAGATGTCACTCGCACTATTGTAAAAGGAACTCCCTCTAAGAGAGTAAAAGAGATGTTTGAGGCTGTTCAAGCAGCAGTAGATGCTGTTGTGGATGTACTTACTGATGGTGCCAAAATTGATGATGTAAACCTCGCATGCTTCAACACGTTGAAACAATTGGGGTTTGACTCTCGAAGACTCAATCCAGATGCAAAAGACGGAATGACACATGGTCTAGGTCATGGCATTGGACTTGAGGTGCATGAACAACCAAGTATGTACAAACGAGAGGACCATTTCGCTGAAGGTCATATCATGGCAATCGAACCTGGTGTCTACTTCGAGGGTATAGGGGGCGTCAGGATTGAGAATGACTATGCAGTGACTAAGGGCAAGGCTGAGTTATTGACCAAGAACCTTGACAACATGTTGTGGGTCTAGTTGGCACTCAATGCATGATATGGACAGACTGAGATACACATTCCACAAGCCTCGCAGAGGTCCTTGTCGATCTCAAAGAGGTCTTTCTTCTTGTCCACAGTGATTGCTCCGTATACACATGACTTAGGACAGAGACCACAAAGAGTGCACTTTTCCATATCAACGGTGGGTGGGGGAGTCAGTGTTGCACTTCCATCCATGTGGCGTAGGGCAACTCCCTTGATGTCTTCTAGTGAATCGTAACCATGATTTTTGAGCCATTCAGCAGTTTCACCAGCAATCCTTCCATAGACAGTATGTCCCTCTAGGATTGATGCTGTACACACCTCTACGGCTGATGCGCCCACCATCAAGAATTCAATGACATCCGCTCCTGATGCCACGCCACCTACTCCTATTACAGGAACATTGACTGCTCGGGCGATATCAGCGACACATCGCAAAGCAATAGGCTTCAGAGATACTCCACTCATCCATCCGAAACCATCACTACTACCTAACATTGGTTTCCCAGTTTCGATGTCTATCCTCAAACAGGGACCATAAGTGTTGATGCCCACTATACCGTCAACATGTGGTTCGAGTGACTTGGCAACCTCAGCAACGTCAACCTTTGGACTGATCTTAGCGAAGATCGGAATCTCAACGACCTCTTTCAACGCCTTGGCAATCTCGGTATGACCCCCCACATAATGAGTGCTGAACTCAATAGCGTGGACTCCTGCTTTCTCCAGTTTGGGTCCAAGCTGAGAGACCTCCTCAGGTGTGTATCCAACACTGGCAATTAGTGGTAGGCCAGAACTGAGGGCAATGGCATACTCCCTCTCGAGCCACTGTTCCACTGGAATCTCACTCCAGAGTTCGGCATTAAGAATGCCCCTTCGAGAACCTACCCTACCCTCTTTGAGCGCAGCCATATTTGGTCGAGGAACATCTGCAGGTTTGATACTGACTGTCTTTGCTACAAGACCTCCAACACCACCCGCTGCTGCGTTCAGCAGAGTCATTCCATCTCTAGACGTTGGACCTGCTGCTGTCATGACCGGATTCTTGAGTTTCAGTCCTGCGAACTCAGTGCTGATGTCGACCATAGAGCAAACTATACCCTCATCAACATAAAGAGTTCTACGGATTTTGATTGATTGATCTAATCGCCTATATCGATGATTTCTGCAGGATTGATATCATCCACATCAATACCCGATTTCTGAAGCCTGATAATTGCAATTTCATAAGCTTTGAGTACATCTGCTTTGGTGATGAACCCAATCATCCGTTGCGGGTCCATTGGATCAGCTATTACTGCATGACCCTCATCTCGTTTCATCATAATCTGAAGTGCACTGTCCACTGTACATCCCGGATGAAGATGCAAGAAATCTGGATTCATGAGTTCTCTGACTTGATACTCACTCCCATCTTCCTTGGGTTCATGGAATAAGTCCTCAGCTATCAATATGCCAATAACATTGCCGAAGTCATCCACGACCGGAAACTTTGTATGATGGGTTTTGTCAATGATTTCAAAGACTTTGGTGGTAGTCATTGTAGGATGCAATCTTGTAGGGTCTGAAGTCATTGCTTCGTTGACTTCTATTGTTTTGAGAGCTGAAATGTGTGTTCCAGTCCGAATCTTTACTCCCCTCCTAGACAGTTTCAATGTGTAAATGCTTTCAGGCTCAATAAGTGAAGAAACC
Source organism: Candidatus Thorarchaeota archaeon AB_25 (assembly GCA_001940705.1). Classification (GTDB taxonomy): domain Archaea; phylum Asgardarchaeota; class Thorarchaeia; order Thorarchaeales; family Thorarchaeaceae; genus SMTZ1-45. The sequence goes on along the minus strand of MEHG01000186.1, from coordinate 1,771 downwards.
AAGAAAGACGTGGAAACTGCGATCATCAAGGGTAGTATCAGTGAATAATCCGCCGTCATTTCCATTAACATAACAATACATGTGATTGGAGCTCGCCCCGACCCAGCAAAGAGCGCTGCCATGCCAACTAGTGCAAATGCCATAGGTTGCGGGACCGCCCATGGTACAAGCGCGGAAGAGACCAAACCAAAGGCTCCACCTAAACCAGCTCCTATGAAAAGAGTTGGTGCAAACACACCACCAGACCCACCAGACCCTAGTGTGAAGCTTGTTGCAAAAATCTTCAGTAAACCGAAGAGCAACAGAGATCCTAATGCCACATTCCCAATCAACGTTGCATCGATGAAGGGGTAACCCACACCCATTATCGCTGGATAATATGGTTGGTTGGTTGAGAATTCTCCTGAGTATGCAAATACATTTTCCAAGTAGATGGTTCCTATCGCGAGAAGTCCTGTAAGCAGACCTCCAAATGCTGGAAGGATGTATTTTGAAACACGAATTTTCTCTAGTAGGTCCTCGATAGTGTAGAATCCTCTCGTCCAGATGACACTCATCACACCAAGTATGATTCCCAGTATAAGATAGAAAACGAGTTCAAGTGGATGTCCCATCACAAAAAGTGGTGCTTGGAATGATACTGCTGTTCCAAGTACCAGATCAGCTATTGCTGTGGCAACAACTGATGCTAGAATTACAGGAAGTATTGAGAATCCGATTATCCCTCCAGCTATAACCTCGATTCCAAATAGAGCTCCACCCAGAGGCGCGTTGAAAGTGGCAGCTATTCCTGATGAAAGTCCACACACAAGAAGCGTCTTTCTCTCTCTTTTATCAAGACCGAGGGCGGTTGCAACCGCGGACCCTGCACCTGCTCCAATCTGTGCAATGGGCCCTTCACGACCACAAGAACCTCCTGATCCTATGCAGATTGCTGAAGCCATGCTTTTTAGAAGTGGAACGCGAAAACGGATTTTTCCGCCATGTAGGACATAAGACTCCATTACTTCTGGCACGCCGTGGCCCTTTGCTTCAGGTGCATATCTCACAACAATGAACGCAACAATCAAACCACCTAGAACTGGAACAATAATCCATCCTGCAACTCCCAGCACCTGAGGAATGATAGTAAAAACTTGACTAATGCTGAGAATAAGAAGTCTAAACAGAACTGCAGTAATGCCTGAAACAACACCTATGAAGGCCCCTAATGCATAGAGTAAAACTTGTCGTTTCATTGCATTCTCTTGAATCATATCTAATGTTCGCCTTCTGTGATGTAAAACAAACAATCCATTGCTGATTCATCCGACTATCGTGCTTTACTTAAAGATAGTCTCACTGAGCTTTCCAGCACTACCTTGTCATTCCACGGGGCTTGAGATCCTCTGCAACGAAGTCAAGCCCTAACTCTTTCAGCTTTGACTCCTTTGGATAGCCAGTTTCACGGTCACAGCCGCGAAACTCATAGTACTCATCTAGCATATAATCGAGGTCTGGGAGACCACCCTTTGATGGTCCAGTTGGCATCGGGTCTTCCAACAGTCTTGGTGGGAGGGTTTCTTCCTTCCTGGTCACACCCAGTCTGTGGTTGTACGCTCTTCTGAGGTGACTGATTCTTTCAGCAGCCTTCCTGACAAACTTAAGATCTCCCCATTCGGTCATTCCAGTAAGATGCGGAATTGTGTTGACAAATGTGTCAAAGTAATAGACCGGTGGCCACATCGTTCCATACTTGCAGATTATTGCAGAGTCTACGATTGCATACAGG
>MEHG01000185.1 GCA_001940705.1 Candidatus Thorarchaeota archaeon AB_25 | reverse complement strand
CTGAACATGGTGAAGTACTGTACCAGGTTTCTTCTTCATTGCCACGGACAGTTGCTTTACAGTCATCGGTTGATTCACGAGGAACTTGAACACGATGTCCTTTCTTGTTCCATCTAGCAGGAGTTTGATGATCTTGGGATTTGTGACTACCTCGAATTCCTTGATTTGTTTACTTGATACCTTAGGATTCATGTTCAATCACTTCCTCCTTGTGTGTAAGTCGCATCCACTTTTGCTGTTAGAATCATGTAAATTCTGGTGAGTATAATTGATACAGCCGGGATCACAATGAAGAGCAAAGCGATGATGGCTAGTGGTCTGTAGGGTTCCAAGAGTACTGAAGGCAGAAGTGGACTCCAGAGGAATGCTAGTTGATTGAATATTGGAAGGAGCGGCACTCCGACAATTATCACAATAATGAACCAAGCGCCAAGCACTCGATCTGGAAACTGACATGTGAGTCTGACTGACCTGGCTGCAGCTCGAATTGCGGAGAGACCGTCAATGATTCCTGGAAATGTGAGAGAAAGCATTCCATTCACCAATATAATCCATATGACAATCAATGGGATTATGATCGCTAATTCTTCACCTGTAGGTGGGTTCCAAATTGGGTAAGAGATTGATAGGAATGCAATGATTATAGGCGCTAGGGTGATAAAGGTGTGAATTAATCCTCCACCAAGCAATGAAAGCCCCCTCTTTCCATACCAAGAGAAAGCGCTCTCAGCCTGAGTGCCATCGCTCTCCACAATCTCTCGTGACATTCCGAACAATGCACCCAGAGCTATGAAGAATGGTGAAAGGAGTGGTATGATTAGGAACATGACCAGCATGACAAGTGCAAGACCACTTGTAGTGGAGAATCCTGCTACGATTGATTCCACCAGCCACATCAGGAAGGGGACTCCTAAATATACCAGAACTGGAACCAGAACGACTAGTAGAATTGCCACAAGAAGGACTAAACTGACTAATATTATTCCAAGCATTGCTAGACCGAATGATAGAATATTCTTTACAGCAAGTGTAAAGCCCACTTTGAAATCTTTGATTATCCCAGTTTGTGGTGGTGGCGCACGGGGACTTGTTTCTGCGAATCTTCTATCATTGTCTTCAGGATCTGGATAGTTATTTGGCCAACCCATTTTGAAACCTCGCTAAATGTGAAAAGATGGATGTGACCCCACCAGAGATTGATGGGGTCACTGAGGAGATAGACAGTACATATGTTGGAGTGGAAAGAAATACCATCAAGGTCAACTCATCTTGTGAACTGCATTGAGACATCTCTTTCAGCAGATGCCCTTATTCGAGCCATCTCGGTAGAGACCTCAACCTGTTCCCAGATTCCTGGGTTGATTGGATCTCCGTACTTCAGGAAATGAATCAGACGAGCTTCATCATAGACCTTGCTTGCCGCTACGACACCTCCAGGTAAAGCGATGACAATCGCACCTGGAACAAGAGCGACAAGATACAGCAGACCTATTGTGCCTGCAACAGCTGCCAGCATTCTGACAGCCCTGCCAGCGATGACCCGATTGAGCGAGAAACTCAGGGTTTCTCTTGGAGTGACATAGGAGGATTCCTTTGCCTTGATTCGTGCATTGTACATTGTTTGACACCACGCGAACACCGAATCGGTCCGTTTTTACGGAACGATGCGTTTTTCCCTATCGTTCCATTGCAACAAATATATATAAAGTGTTTGGTCGACGCCAAACGTTAGATAAAAACGGCATGAGAGTACTGGAAAAACAAGAACTAACTTTCTCGTTGAAGTACCCGCTTTACATAATTGAAATGAGCCATAGTATATTAGCTGCTCAAACGTAAGAACAAGTCGGCACGAGAGAAACGGGTCTCCCGTGCCGAGAAAACCAATAGTGTCTATCGAGCATAACCCTGCAAAGCACCAGGTCTGTCATGAGACCTCAGACGAGCCAACTCAGTTTCCGTTTCGACATCGTCCCAACTGCTAGCCTGAGTGACCATATTATTTCTCACCCACTGGATCAGTTCGGTTTCGTCTCGGATTCTGGAAATCAAAGCCACCTCAGCTGGCAACACTAGGAGTACGAGCCCAGGCAAAGCCGTGAGTGGAATAATCATCAATCCAGCTAGTGCAATACATACCGCACAACGAAGAGACCTTCCAATGATGAATCGTTTTAGGAGCGGCTTTGGCACAACAGCATACCGAAGTTGCTCCGGAACAACTTTAGTTGGCTGAAACTTATCCATAATAATTTCACCACACGATATGAAAGCATGGACGAATTGATTATATAGCTCTTTGTTCAACGCAATAATTCATCTTTTCATCGAAAGGGCTGCCATATAAGACCAAGAAAGGCTTTTCAAAACAAACTCCTACACTTTAGGCCTCGAAGGAGACAAAAGATGTGAGAGGTATTAGACGAGCGCTTATGAAAATACTAGTGCTGGTACCTTTAGCCATCTTTGCCTCTGTTGTAGCTATCGGCCCTGGGAATCTAGTGTCCTATGCACCAGCTGCAAGAGTTGGTGTCCATTCAGTAATCGCGTTCTGGATATCTATTCCAACAGCCTTGGGTGTTCTCGCTTTTCAAGAGAAACGGTCGCAAACAAATCTTTGGCTTATGTCGGCCCTTTCATTTCCGATGGTTGTACACATTGGTAGTGCAGCTCTCAATCTGTTTCGAGACCCAGAATCACTAATTATCCGAGCTCTGCCAGACACAGTTTCAGATATGTTTGAGCTAGCACTCCTCAGTACTCTTCTTGCAGGTGCTTGTGTAAGCATTGGACGTGATTCAGATAATCAGGAACAGAAGATACCTGCTCTCCTTCTGACTCCAATACTCCTCTTGATTCCTCTGACAATATTCGGTGGGATTTGGATTCTGGTCCTACCTCTTCTAACATTCGAATCGCTTATCGCACTTAGTTCATTGTTCGGAATAATTGCTGTATCAGGCTTTTTGGTATCTTCAGTCTTTGTTCTGAGATTCAGGGATACTGAACCCCCGATAGATGCGGGTTTCTTTGTCAGCTCTACTCTTCTTTTTGCTGCTTCAGGAATCGCTCTAATGCTGACAGCATTCACACCATTATTGAATTGGGAATTTGCTGAAACATTGCAGATGGCATCATACCTGCTCCTAGCACTGGCATTGGGCGTGCCTTTCCTGAAAAGAGCTGGTTTTCGGAGAAGGACCGCCTATGGTATTATCATAGGTCTAATTCTTATGGCTTATCTCCCATTCTTGATTACAATTGTAATTGAGAGCTCACCACTGCCTCTTGAGATCCCCCCCAATCTCCTAGCATATTCCATAATCCACATCGGTGCAGCATCATTGTCAGCCATGATGGCGATTCTTCTCTATATCTATCCCAAGAACAAGACATCTTGGAATCAATATCCACTGATTTACGTTTTCGGGATGTGGTGCGGCATTGCCATCATACAGGTATTCTTGCTTTTGTTTCCGTCTATTGCACCGTTGGGTGAACCAATTACTCCGTATAATGTAGTAAGTTTGTTAACCTTTGGTTTGCTATACCTCTTCGTAATTTGGACCAAACACCCACCAATTGATCGAGAAGAAACACCATCCTTGTTTCGATTAGCTCTAGGTTTGACTGGTCTGATTACTGCTATTATAGCAGGTGAAGCAATAAACCAGCTGGTGCTCATTTCGAATCCTTCCCTGTCAGGAAATCCAGCAAGCAATACGCTCATTCTAGTGACTAACTTGTTCATCATGTTCGCGTTTGCTTACATCATCTTTCTCTTGTCTGAGGATTCAAACGGTGAAGCACCTGTGGAGCTATATGTAATCTTGTTCCTCGCAATGTGGATTCTTCCAAATATCCTGAAAAGCTATTACACTATATGGACAGCTGGCTGGTGGGTATCCGAGTTCCTTCTTTTCATCGGGCTCCTTTCTGGACCTCTAGTTTTCACTTGGCTTTATGTGAGAACAATGCATGAAGTTGAGGAATCCCATAGAAGAGCGAACATGTATGCAGACCTCTTGATGCATGATGTGTCGAATTATAATCAAATGATGATGATGTCCATGGAGCTTCTTGGATCTCATGAAATACCTGAGGAGCAGAGGACACGTCTTGCTGATGACGGACGCCAAGTTATCTCATTTTCAGAGCAATTGATTAGTAATGTAAGACTCCTGAGTGAAGCTGAGCAATTGAAAACTACTGAGCTTCAACCAACAAACCTGGTACATACCATTGTGGGTGCACTTGATCTCTTCACTCGTCGAATTGGTACTGGAGAACTCATTGTGGAATTTCAAGCTGAAGAATCACAGGCATCCGTAATGGCAAATGATCTTCTTGCTCACATCTTCCTGAATATTCTCTACAGTGCACTTGAATGTAGAATTAGAGGCGAAACCGTCACCATAGGATTACATGAGACTGAATACTCTGGCGAGAATTTCTGGCAGATTGACATTAAAGCACCAGGGAGAAGTGAAGAGCAGGAAGAAGGCTTTAGCAGCGGAACATTGGGTTTGTTGGCCGCACGATTAATGACAGAGTCTTTGAATGGCTACTTTGAAATGGAAACGTTCGCGCGAACTGACATCTGCGAGGGGCGCTTGTTCTCCATAAAACTACGTGCTACCAATGATTGAACTCACAGTTCATCCTCCAACGTAATTTGACAATCCTTATTGCTTGGGATATGATGCAATTCCTTACAGAGAGTGTACAAAAGATGGGACGCACATTCCTGACACCTGATCATCATAAGAAGAGGATTGAGAAACTCAACACTAGTCTTCAAGAACAAGATATTGAGT